>NZ_JBEXGX010000041.1:0-68106 GCF_040607495.1 Streptomyces sp. NPDC005281
TCGCCAACGCCACCTACTGGTGCGAGGAGTTCCACATCGACGGCCTGCGCGTCGACGCCGTCGCCTCCATGCTCTACCTCGACTACTCCCGCGAACCCGGTCAGTGGACCCCGAACGAGCACGGCGGACGGGAGAACCTGGACGCCGTCGCCTTCCTCCAGGAGATGAACGCCACCGTCTACCGCCGCAATCCCGGCGTCGTCACCGTCGCCGAGGAGTCCACCGCCTGGGACGGCGTCACCCGCGCCACCCATCACGTGGGACCGGGGGGCTTCGGCGGTCTGGGGTTCGGGCTGAAGTGGAACATGGGGTGGATGCACGACTCGCTGGACTATGTGTCGCACGACCCGGTGTACCGCAGGTACCACCACGACGAGATGACGTTCTCGATGGTGTACGCCTACAGCGAGAACTACGTCCTGCCGATCTCCCACGACGAGGTCGTGCACGGCAAACGCTCACTCGTCTCCAAGATGCCCGGCGACTGGTGGCAGCAGCGCGCCGACCTGCGCGCCTACCTCGCCTTCATGTGGGCCCACCCCGGCAAGCAACTCCTCTTCATGGGGCAGGAGTTCGCCCAGGGTGCCGAATGGTCCGAGGCGCACGGCCCCGACTGGTGGCTCCTCGACCCCGCCTACGGCGCCGAACCCGACCACCGCGGGGTCCGGGATCTCGTGCGCGACCTGAACACCCTCTACCGCGGCGAACCGGCCCTGTGGGAACGCGACACCGACCCGTCCGGTTTCACCTGGATCACCGGCGACTCCGCCGACGACAACGTCTTCGCGTTCCTGCGCCACGCGGCCGACGGCACCCCGCTGCTGGCCGTCTCCCACTTCTCCCCCGCCGTCCGCCACAACTACCGCCTCGGCGTCCCCGAGGACATCCCCGCCTGGCGCGAGGTCCTCAACACCGACGACCTGCGGTACGGCGGAAGCGACGTCACCAATCCCGACCCCGTCAAACCGGAACCCACCGGCCGGCACGGGCGGGCGGCCAGCATCCAGCTGAACCTGCCACCCCTCGCGACGGTGTGGCTGCGGCCCGCCTGAGCCGGCTCCGAGATCCCGCGGCCGGTGCCCGGCGGCGCAATCGCCGGGCACCGTTCGCAGTCGTCACTCCAGGCCGGTGCCCCGCAGCGGCGCGGGCAGTTCACCGGTGTACAGCACGCCCAGCGCCTGGGTGGCCCGGGTCAGTGCCACGTACAGGTCGCTCGTCCCGTACGCCGCGGGCTCGACGACCAGGACGGAGTCGAACTCCAGCCCCTTGGCCTGCCGGGGGTCGAGCAGCACCACCGCGTGGGTGAGGTCGGGCTCCGTGCCCGCCGTCACCCCGTCCAGCCGGCCGGCGAGCGCGGTGTGCAGGGACCGCGGCGCGATCACCGCGAGCCGGCCCTCGGCCGGGGTGAGTTCGGCGACGGCCTTGGCGACCGCGCCTGGCAGGTCGTCCCCGGCCTCGCGCGCCCAGGGCCTTAGCCCGGTGGACCGGACGGAGCGCGGCGGCTCGAACCCGGGGCGCTCGGCCCGCACCACACCGGCGGCGACGTCCATGATCTCGGAGGGGGTGCGGTAGTTGACGCCGAGCCTGGTGTGCTCCCAGCGGTCCTCCACGTACGGGGAGAGAATCTCCTCCCACGAGCCGACCCCCGCCGCCTCCGCGGTCTGCGCGGGATCGCCGACGAGCGTCATCGACCGCGTGGGGCTGCGGCGCATCAGCAGCCGCCACGCCATCGGAGACAGTTCCTGTGCCTCGTCGACGATGATGTGGCCGAAGGCCCACGTCCGGTCGGCGGCGGCGCGCTCGGCCGCACTGCGGTGGTCGTCCTCCTCGTGCCGCTCGGCCATCCGCTCGGCGTCGATGATGTTGTGCGCGGACAGGATCTCGGAGTCCTCCTCGTCCTTGTCGTCGAACTCGTACGTCCGCGAGGCGTAGGAGACGTCCAGCACGCCCTGCGCGTAGGCGATCTGGGTACGGCGTTCCTGGTCGGCCAGTGCCCGCGCGACCCGGTCGTCCTCGCCGAGCAGTTCGGCCGCCTCGTCGAGGAGCGGCACGTCCGCGGCGGTCCAGTCGGCGGGACCGGTCAGCGGGCGGTGGATCGCCGCCGCGTCCTCGTCCGGGAGATGGCCGTACGGGTCGGCCAGGAAGTCGGCGACCAGGCGCCGCGGGGTCAGTCGCGGCCACAACTGGTCGACGGCCGACCGGACTTCGGGGTTCCCGGCGAGTTCGTCGCGGATCTGGGTGATGTCGCTCGGGTCGAGGAGGTTGGAGCCGTCGAAGGGGTCCGTGCCGATGCGTTCGGCGAGCATGTCGGTGAGCGTGTTGAGGATGTGGCCCTCGAAGTGCTCGCGGGCCATGTTGTGCGGCAGGTCCGCCGCGCGGGTGCGTTCCCGGGCGACCCGGACGAGGCCCGCGTCGAGCATCAGGACGTCGCGGTCGTGCTCGATCGCGATCACCGGGTCGGGGAGGGCCTGACGGTCCCGGACCACCTCGACCAGGACGTCGGCCATCGCGGCACGGCCCTTCACGGCGGCCGCCGCGGGCGTGTCGGCGGCCGTCGCGTGGACACCGGGGAAGAGTTCGCCGACGGTCGAGAGCAGCACCCCGGTCTCGCCGAGCGAGGGCAGCACCTCGCCGATGTAGCCGAGGAAGGCGGGATTGGGCCCGACGATCAGGACGGCCCGCTTGGCGAGCAGCTCGCGGTGTTCGTAGAGCAGATACGCGGCGCGGTGCAGGGCGACGGCCGTCTTGCCGGTGCCGGGGCCGCCCTCGACGACCATGATGCCCCGGTGCGGCGCGCGGATGATCCGGTCCTGTTCGGCCTGGATGGTCTGCACGATGTCGCTCATCCGGCCGGTGCGGGCCGAGTTGAGCGCGGCGAGCAGCACGGCGTCGCCGCTCGGGTCCTCGTGGCCGGTGCGTTCACGGTCGCCGAGGTCGAGGATCTCGTCGTGCAGGTCGGTGACGTGCCGGCCCTCGGTGCCGATGTGCCGGCGGCGGCGCAGGCCCATCGGGGTGTGGCCGGTGGCCAGGTAGAAGGGGCGGGCGACCGGGGCCCGCCAGTCGATGAGGATCGGGGTGCGCTCGATGTCGTCGGCGCGGATGCCGATGCGGCCGATGTGGTGGCAGACGCCGGCCAGCGCGCCTTCGGCGGGTGACAGGTCGATGCGGCCGAAGCAGAGCGAACCGTCCACGGCGTTCAGCGCGGCCAGCAGTCCCGAGCGTTCGGCGACCAGGACGTCCCGTTCGAGCCGGGCCTGCATGGGTGTGTTGCCCTGGGCGAGCGCGTCTCCGACCGAGGCCTCGGTGGCACCGCGCAGGGCATCGACACGCGCGTACAGCCCGTCGATGAATTCCTGCTCACTTCGCAGTTCATCGTCGGGGAATTCTGTGTGCGATCCCTTGTTTGACAATTCCACTCCCACCCAGATACACTGCGCCTACTGAACTTCTTCACGGCCTGATTTCTCGAAGTCGTGAATCATTGAATATACGCAGAGAAATCCCCCGGGCGCAATTGCCCAGGGGATTTTTTGTCTGCCGGGCCCTTCCCCCGGGTGGGATCAGATCACGTCGTCCAGTTCCTGGAGCAGCCGCCTCTTGGCCCGGGCGCCCACCATCGACTTCACGGGCTCACCGTCGCGGAAGACCATGAACGTCGGCATCGAGAGCACTCCATAGGCCAGGGTCGTCTCCGGATTGGTGTCGACGTCGAGCTGGACCACCTTGAAGCGGTCCCCCTCCTCGAAGGCCAGCTCGCTGAGGACCGGACCCATCTGCCGGCACGGCGGGCACCAGTCGGCGGTGAACTCCACCAGCACGGGCAGATCCGAGCCGATCACCTCCGCCCCGAAGTCCGCGTCCGTCACCTCGGCCACTCCTGCCGCCCTGATCATCGCGTCCGCCCTCCCAGTTCGCATACGGGTTCCGGACCACCCGGAACCTCCGCGTCGGCCGCCAGCGCGTCACGCGCCCGCTCCGCCCGCGTCAGCTGCTCGCCGACCTGCGCACGCACCGACCGCAGCTCGTCGATCAGCGCGTCGAGCTCGCCGAGCTTGCGCCGGTAGACGTCCAGGGACGCGGGGCACGAGTCGCCCTCCGGGTGCCCGGCCCGCAGACACTCCACGAAGGGCCGTGTCTCCTCCAGGTCGAACCCGAAGTCCTGGAGCGTCCGGATCTGCCGGAGCAGCCGCAGGTCGTGCTCGTCGTACGTCCGGTACCCGTTGTCGCCCCGCCGCGCGGGCAGCAGGCCCCGCGACTCGTAGTAACGCAGGGTCCGCGTGGTCGTCCCGGCCCGTGCGGCCAGCTCGCCGATTCGCATGTCACGACGGTAGTCCTTGACGCCGACGTCAAGGCAAGCGTCCGACCGGGGGCGTCCCGGCGCCGGTCAGCGTGAGACGCGGGGCAGCAGCGGCTTGCGGTCCACCGGGGACGACAGCACGATCGAGGTCGTCGTCCGGCCGAGCGCCGAGGTCTGTTCCAGGACGTCCTCCAGATGGATCGTGTCCTCGACGGCGACCTTGAGGATCCAGCAGTCCTCGCCGACGACGTGGTGGACCTCGGTGACCTCGGGGCGGGCCAGCAGTTCCAGCGTCCGCGGGTGCTTGAGCGTGTACCCGCCGTGCGGATTGACGCGGATGAAGGCCTGGATGCCGTACCCGAGGCGGGACGCCGACACCTGGGCGCCGTATCCGGTGATCGCGCCGGTGGCCTCCAGCCGGCGCACCCGCTCCGCGACCGCCGCCGGGCTCAGCCGGACACGGCGGCCCAGCTCGCTGAGCTTGATGCGGCCCTCGCTCTGGAGCAGGTCCAGGATCTGCCGGTCGAGCGCGTCGAAGCCCACCGGCGTTTCGCCGGAGACGGCGCGCGGATGCCGTGTTTCTTTCGGCAGGACAGCCGGATCTCCCATGTCTCCCCCTTCGGGACTCGCCCTTGCGACGGGAGAATTATGACCACAGGCCGAAGCGCCGTGAACGGCCGGCGAACAATCGCCGGCACGGGAAACGCAACGCATGGGTGCATGAGGCACACGTGCGGTGAGACGGGGGAGAACCACATGCGGGAGATCTGCGTCATCGGCGGAAACCGGTATTTCGGAAAACGTCTCATCACCCGGCTGATCGCGGCGGGAGACCGGGTCACCGTCGTCAACCGCGGCTCGTCCGCGCCGCCCGCCGGGACGGTTCATCTGATCGCCGACCGCGACGACGAGAAGTCCCTGGAGGAGGCGCTGGGTTCACGGGTCTTCGACGTCGTCGTCGACCAGGTCTGCTACACCCCGCGCCAGGCGGAGATCGCCCGCCGGGTCTTCGCGGGACGCACGCGCCGGTACGTGATGACGTCCACCGTAGAGGTGTACGAGTACGAGGACACGGCGGACCCGGTCGGCGAGGACGCCGTGGATCCCCGCACGGTCACCGTGCACACCGAACTCCCCTGGAACGAAGCGGAGTTCCTCGAAGCGCACTACGGCGAGGGCAAGCGGCAGGCCGAGGCCGTGTTCGCCGCCGGTCCGGCCTTCCCGTACGTGGCCGTGCGCGTCGCCCATGTGCTGGGCGGGGACGACGACTTCACCGGGCGGCTGGAGCACTACGCCGACCGGATCCGTACCGGCGAGGCGATCGCCGTGCCCGCCGTGAACCACCCGGCGACGTACATCCACGTCGAGGAGATCGCCGACTTCCTGTTCTGGGCGGTGGGCGAGGACTTCACCGGACCGGTCAACGCCGCCTCCCACGGAGCCCTGACCACACGGGAGTTGTGCGAGGCGATCGGCGCGCACCTCCCGGACGGCCGGACGGTCCTGGAGGCCGTCGAGGTGGGCGAGGTCTCCCCGTTCTCCTTCCGCCGCTCCTACGGCATGGACAACTCCCGGGCCGAACGGCTCGGTTTCCCCTTCGGTGACGCGCGGGCCTGGCTGCCGGGCGCGGTGGCCGAGACGCTCGGAAAGGACGACTGACATGCGCTACCGCAATCTGGGCGGACTCCGGGTGAGTGCCATGGGCCTCGGGGTGATGCCGCTGTCCATCGAGGGACGGCCTGACGAGGCGCGGGCCCTGGCGACCGTGCACGCGGCCCTCGACGCGGGCGTCACCCTGCTCGACACGGCGGACTCCTATCACCTGCCCGGCGCCGGACCCGGCCACAACGAAAGGCTCGTGGCCCGCGCCCTGGCGGCCTACGGCGGTGACACCTCGGACGTCCTGGTGGCCACGAAGGGCGGCCGGGGCAGGCCGGCCGACGGCACCTGGACGGTGAACGGCTCCCCGCGCCGGCTGAAGGCGGCGGCCGAGGCCTCGCTGAAGAGGCTGGGGCTGGAGGCGATCGGCCTCTACCAGCTGCACAAGCCCGATCCCGCCGTCCCGTTCGAGGACTCGGTGGGCGCCCTGCGCGACCTCCTCGACGCGGGCACCATCCGGCTGGCCGGCGTCTCCAACACCACCACCGACCAGATCCGCCGGGCCCACGCGATCCTCGGCGACCGGCTGGTCTCCGTCCAGAACCGGTACTCCCCCGCGGTACGCGACAGCGACCCCGAACTGCTCCTGTGCGCCGAGCTCGGGCTCGCCTTCATGCCGTGGAGCCCGCTCGGCGGCATCTCCCGCAGTTCCCTGGACGGCCCGTCCGGCTCCTCCGGCGGCGGCTCCGACGGCCGTTCACCGGAGCGGTTCGGGGCCTTCCACGCGGTGGCCCGGGAGCACGGCGTGAGTCCTCAGCAGGTCTGTCTCGCCTGGCTGTCGGACCGTTCCCCCACCGTGATCCCGGTCCCGGGCGCCAGCCGCCCGGAGACCGCGCGTGACTCCGCGGGTGCCGCGGACCTGGTCCTGAGCGCGGACGACCTGGCCCGCCTCGGCCCGTGAGCCGGGCCACGCACGGACATCCCCGGGGCCGGACTCAGACCATGACCCCGGCGGACTCCTCCACCTCGAGCAGCGAGGCGCTCTGCCGTTCCGCCTCGAACGCCTTGTGCCCGCCGCGCAGGCCGAACAGCCTTTTGGCCAGGGCGATGTAGAGGACGGCGAGGATGTTGAGGACCAGGGTCGCGATCTTCAGCCAGCTGATGTGCTCGGTGAGTTCGTAGATCTCCAGCGGGAGGAACGCGGCGGTGGCGACGACCGTGAGGTACTCCGCCCAGCGCTTGGCGTACCAGAGCCCGAACGCCTCGACGATCTCGATCAGCGCGTACACCAGCAGCAGGACCGCGACCAGCGTCAGCGTGGAGTGCTTGTAGCCGAAGGTCTTCTGGATGGTGCCGACGACGGGCGAGTGGTCGAGGTCGTAGTGGAAGTGCCGGAAGACCGGCCTGAGGACGTCGAGGTACTCGTCGAAGAGCCGGCGCACCGCGTACTGGCTGTTGCTGAACTTCCACACGGCGGCCGCGACCAGCACGATGAACACCCCGCGCACGGCCCGCTCGATCGCCAGGAAGCGCAGGATGAACAGGTCGCGGAGCACCTTGCCGCGCGGCACCAGCGGCGCCTCGGCGGCCGGGCCGCTGCCGTGCGGGGCGCCGAGCGCGAAGTCGCCGCAGCGCAGACAGCGCCAGACCTCGCCGAGCGCGGTGTCGGCGTGCAGCCGCACCCGCAGGCGCGGGTCGTCCGGCGCGTAGGTGACGTGCCCCTTGCGCGCACAGGTACGCCGGTCCCAGTCGATCTTCATGCTCGGTGTCCTCCGCAGAACGAGCGTGCCGTGCCGGACTGCCCGGCACGGCACGGTAGTGCACGTTCTACGAGACGGCGGCCCGGGGGGTCACGGTTCCGGCCGATTCCCCACTCAGCCCTCCGGCCCCACGACTGGCCTCTTTCTCGGCGTCGGCGTCGGCGTCGGCGTCGGCGTCGGCGTCGGCGTCGGGCACGGCAATGCCCCCGGAACCGGAGTGGTCACCGGCCTCGGACCCGGTTCCGGTTCCGGACTCGGCGTCGGTCGCAGGCTTGCTCTCGGTCGCGGTCGCGGTCGCGGTCTCGGACCCGGTTCCGGGCTCGGCGTCGGCCGCGGGCACGGCCTCGGTCTCGGCTCCCGGCCCGGTCCCGCGCGGCAGCAGGATCGCCACCAGCACCGTGCCCACGCCCAGGATCACCGCTCCGACGAGGCTGGTGTGTGCCACCGCGTCCGAGAAGGACGAGCCGACCGCGTCCGCCATCTGCCGGGCGCCGTGGCCGAGTTGGCCGGCCTGCGCCTTCAGCTGGGCCGCCTGTTCGGCGTTCGCCGACTGCGCGGCCTGTTCGCCGAGCTGCCGGGCCTTGTCGCCGATGCCCTGGGCGACGGCGTACCCGGCGCCCACCGAGTCCTGGGCCGTGGCCAGGGCGCCCGCCGGGAGCTTGCCGCCCGCGGTCGCGTCGGCGAGGTGCGAGGAGTACGAACTCGACAGCACCGAGCCGAGGATGGCGATGCCGAGCGAGCCGCCGAGTTCCAGCGAGGTGTCGTTGACCGCGCCGCCGACACCGAGTTCGGCCTCGGGGAAGGCGCCCATGATGGCGTCCGTGCAGGGCGAGAGCGCCAGCCCGATGGCGAGGCCGAGCATGACGAGGGGCAGGACGAGGTCGCCGTAGGCCGAGGAGGCGTCCACCCGGGTGAGCAGGGCCAGTGCCGTCGTGCCGCCGACCATGCCCGCGGTGACGGTGATCCTCATGCCGACGCGCGGGGTGAGGTAGCCGGTGAGCGCCGAGCCCACGAAGACCGCGCCGGCGAGCGGCAGCATCCGCACCCCGGTGTCCAGGGCGTCGTAGCCGAGGACGAACTGGAGGTGCTGGGTGAGGTAGTAGAAGGCGCCGAAGACGGCCAGGAAGAAGAGGGCGACGGCGAGGTTCGAACCGGCGAAGCGGCGGTGGGCGAAGCGTCGTACGTCGACGACCGGGCGCGGGTGGCGCAGCTCCCACAGCACGAACAGGACCAGTCCGGCCCCGGCGACCACGGCGGCGGTCACGGCCTTCACGCCCCACCCGAAGTGCGGGCCCTCGATGATCATGTAGACCAGCGAGCCGATCCAGACGACGGACAGCAGCCCGCCGACGTAGTCGATGCGGTTGTGGTGCGCGGCCCTGGACGGCGGTACGAGGACGAGCGCGCCCACGATGGCGAGGGCGGCGATCGGCACGTTGATCAGGAACGTGGACGACCAGCCGTGGTGCTCGAGCAGGGCGCCCGCGACCAGCGGGCCGGCGGCGATGGCGAGTCCGGCGGTGGCGGTCCACAGGACGATCGCCTTGGCCCGCTCGGCGCGCGGGAAGGTCGCGGCGAGCAGGGAGAGCGTGGCGGGCATGATCAGCGCGGCGCCGACACCCATGACGGCACGGGCCGCGATGACCCCGGTCGAACTGCCGACGAGCGAGCCGGCGACCGCGCCGCCGCCGAAGACGACGAGCCCGAGGACGAGCGCGCCACGGCGGCTGTACTTGTCGCCGATCGCGCCGAGCAGCAGCATCAGGGCCGCGTACGGGACGGTGTAGCCGTCGATGACCCATTGCAGGTCGGCGCTGGACAGACCCAGGTCCCGGGTCATGTCGGGTGCCGCGACCGTGAGGGCGGTGTTGGCCATCACGATGATCAGCAGGCTCAGGCAGAGGACCAGCAACGCCCACCACCGCCTGGCGTAGGGCCGGTCCATCCTCTCGACCGGTTCGTTCATGACGAGACGCATGGCTACGGTCGCCCTTCCTTCATCGACGGGCACGGAGATCGTCCGCGCCATGACTTGCACAGCAGAGTGCAACTGCACAACACTGTGCAAGATACGAGATTGCACAGCACTGTGCAAATGAAGGAGGGTCGAAGGCCCGTGCTCACAGGACAGGCCGCCGCTCGGTGGCGGGCGGGCAGAATGGCAGCCATGACCACGGGTAACCCGAGCCGCGCCGATGTGAACCGCCGCCGCATCCTGGATGTCGCCCTCGCCGAACTGCTGCGCGACCCCGACGCGTCCATGGACCAGATCGCGCGGGCGGCGGGGGTCGTACGGCGCACGGTCTACGGGCATTTCCCCAGCCGCGAGGCACTGGTCGGCACCCTGACCGACGAGGCCGTCGCGGCCGTAGCGGCGGCGCACGCGGCGGGCCGTGAAGGAGTCGCGGACCCGGCGGAGTCGCTGGCCCGCTCGACCCTGGCCGTCTGGGAGATCGCCGACCGTTACCGGCTGCTGGTCGCCCTCGCCCAGCGCAGCGTCACCATGCAGGGCATCCGCGAAAGGCTGACGCCGGTCCGCGAGGCCTGCGCGGAGATCCTCCGGCACGGCCTGGAACAGGGCGTGTTCGCCTCGCCGCTGCCTCCGTACGCGCTGGCGTACGTGCACGAGCAGACCCTGTTCGCCCTGATGGAGGCGGTGAACGACGGCCTGCTGGCAGCGGAGGAGGCGGGCAGCTCCGCCGCGGTCACCATGCTCACCGCGGCGGGCGTACCCGCCTCACGCGCCACCGAACTCGTGGCGAAGCTGGGCGGCTGAGCCCCGGGAGGAGTCAGGAGCCTCCGGGGACCCGGCCGTCCTCAGCCGTGCACCGGGCGGCCGGGCCCGTGGGGGGATGCCCGGCCGCCCGGCGTTCTCGGGGCCCTACGCCGTGGCCGGCTCCTTCTCTCCGCCCTGCTCCGGCACGTCCGCGTGGGCGTCGGGAGCGGCGTCGGCGTCGGCGTCGTCCAGCAGGGTCTTCTCGTCGAAGGGAAGCTCTCCGGCGAGGACCCGGGACACCCGCTCCTTGTCGATCTCCTTGGTCCAGGTCCCGATCAGGACCGTGGCCACGGCGTTGCCGGCGAAGTTCGTCAGGGCGCGCGCCTCGCTCATGAAACGGTCGATGCCGACGATGAGGCCGACGCCGTCCACCAGCGCGGGCTTGTGCGACTGGAGGCCGCCGGCCAGTGTGGCGAGGCCCGCCCCGCTGACGCCCGCCGCCCCCTTGGACGCGACCAGGAGGAAGAGCAGGAGCGGGATCTGCTCCCCGACGGCCATCGGCGTGCCCATCGCGTCGGCGATGTAGAGCGAGGCCATGGTCATGTAGATCATCGTGCCGTCGAGGTTGAAGGAGTAGCCGGTCGGGACGGTGATGCCGACCACCGACTTGCCGACGCCCAGGTGCTCCATCTTCGCGATGAGCCGCGGCAGCGCGGACTCGGAGGACGAGGTGGACAGGATCAGCAGGAACTCCCGGCCCAGGTACTTCAGGAACGCGAGGATGTTCAGGCCCGTCACCACGCGCAGCAGCGTGCCGAGCACGATGAAGACGAAGAGGAAGCAGGTGACGTAGAACCCGAGCATCAGTACGGCGAGGCTCTTGAGCGCGTCCAGGCCCGCGGAGCCGGTGACGGCGGCGATGGCGCCGAAGGCACCGAGCGGGGCCGCCCACATGACCATGGCGAGGATCCGGAAGACGAGCCGCTGGATGTGCTCCACCCCGCGCAGGACCGGCTGCCCGGCCGGCCCCAGGGCCTGGAGGGCGAACCCGGTCAGGAGCGCCACGAGCAGGGTCTGGAGGACCTGACCCTCGGTGAACGCCGAGATCATCGTGGTCGGGATGATCGAGAGCACGAAGTCGACCGGCGGCAGCGCCTCCGCCGACACCTGGCCCTGGCCGGCCTGCTTGACCGCGTCGGTCATCGCCAGGCTGCTGCCCGGCTCCAGGATGTTGCCGACGACCAGGCCGATGGCGAGCGCGACCAGCGACATGACCAGGAAGTAGCCGAGCGCGATCCCGCCGACGGCGCCGACCTTGGCGGCCTTGCGGACCGAGCCGATGCCCAGCACGATCGTGCAGAAGATGATCGGGGAGATCATCATCTTGATCAGGTTCACGAAGCCCGTGCCGATGGGCTTGAGCTCGACGGCGAAGTCGGGAGCGATCAGGCCCACCGCGATCCCGAGGATCACGGCGCCGATCACGGCGATGTACAGATAGTGCGTGCGGTCCCGCTTCGCGGCGGGTGCGGCAGGTGCCGTTTGCGGCGTGCTGGCCACGGCTGCCCTCCTTGACGACGTCATCGGCATCATCCGGCGTGCGGCTCACGACCGGCGGACCCGGCGTGCGGCTCACGACCGGGGGGGTTCCGGGAGGCGTGGCTCCCGGGGGGATGAGGGGACTATCTCCCGGCGTGTGAGGGCGGTCACCCTTCCGTTCATTGAGTTCACACGCCCCGTCCGAGTGCGCGGGTCCCGTCTCGGCGCGCGGATCCCGCCGAGGCCACACAGACGTCCGGGCGCGCGGGTACCGCCGGGGCCGCGCGGCCGTCCGGCCCCCGCCGTGCCGGTGAGCGTCCGCCCCGGGCCAGGCACACTGAACGGATGCGCCTTCCCCGTGTCCCGCGGCCCCGCAGCCTGGCCGGCCAGCTCTTCGGCATGCAGGCCGTGCTCATCGCGGTCCTCGTCGCCGGGTACGCGCTGTTCACCTACGTCGGCGACCGCAGCCAGGCCGAGGAGGCCGCCGGCCGTCAGGCGATGGCGGTGGCGCGCTCCGTCGCGGACGCCCCGTCCGTCCACGCGGCCATCGGCACGGCCGACCCCACCGGGGAGCTCCAGCCGTACTCCCTGCGCGTCCAGCGGGACACCGGCGTCGACTTCGTGACGATCATGGACCCGCGGGGCATCCGCTGGACGCACCCCGACGAGAAGCTGATAGGCAGGCACTTCCTCGGGCACATCCGCCCGGCGCTGGAGGGCAGGTCGTTCACGGAGACGTACACGGGCAGCCTCGGCGCCTCCGTGCGCGCCGTCACCCCGATCCGGGAGGGCGGCCGGACCATCGGCCTGGTCAGCGCGGGCATCAGGGTCGACGCGATCAGCGAACGCGTCCAGGACCAGGTGACGGCCCTGATCGGGGTCGCGGCGGGCGCTCTGCTGCTGGGCGGCATCGGCACGTACGTCATCAACGCCCGGCTGCGGCGCTCCACCCACGGCATGAACGCGGCCGAGCTGAGCCGGATGCACGACTACCACCAGGCCGCGCTGCACGCCGTACGCGAGGGGCTGCTGATGCTGGACGGACAGTTCCGGGTGGCGCTGATGAACGACGGCGGGCGGGAACTCCTCGGTGTCACCGACGGCGTGATCGGCCGTTCGGTGGCCCAACTCGGGCTGCCCGCGCCGCTGACGGGCGCGCTGCTGTCGGCGCGGCCCCGCATGGACGAGGTCCATCTGACGGACGAGCGGGTGCTGGTCGTGAACACCTCCCCGGTGTCCGGCGGCGAGCGCCGTGGCACGGTGGTCACGCTGCGCGACGTGACCGAACTCCAGGCGCTGACCGGCGAGCTGGACTCGGAGCGCGGCTTCACCCAGGCGCTGCGCTCGCAGGCGCACGAGGCGGCGAACCGTCTGCACACGATGGTCTCCCTCATCGAACTGGGCCGCGCCGAGGAAGCCGTCGCCTTCGCCACCGCCGAACTGGAGCTGGCGCAGGCCCTGACCGACGAGGTGGTCTCCGCGGTCAGCGAACCGGTCCTCGCCGCGCTGCTGCTGGGCAAGGCCGCGCAGGCGAACGAGCGCGGGGTGGAGCTCGTGGTCTCCGAGGACAGCGGCATCGACGACGGACTGCTCCCGGCCTCGCTCACCCCGCGCGACCTGGTCACCGTGCTCGGCAATCTGATCGACAACGCGATGGACGCGGCGCAGGGCACGGTGGGCGCCCGGGTCACGGTCACGGCGTTCACCGAGGAGTCGGCCCTGGTGCTGCGGGTCGCCGACACCGGTTCCGGGGTGGACCCGGCCCACGCCGAGCAGGTCTTCCGGCGCGGCTGGTCCACGAAGCCGGCCGGCCCCGGCGGCCGCGGTCTCGGACTGGCCCTCGCCCGGCAGACGGTGATCCGGCACGCGGGCACACTTGAGGTGTACGAAGGGGCCGACGGCGGAGCCGAGTTCGAAGTACGCCTCCCCCTCCCGTCACCGGCCGCCGGTCAGGTTCCGGCCGGGAACGGCACCCCGGACCCCGAATCCGCCCCGGCCCGGGCCCTCGCTACCGGGCCGACCCCGGCCCCGGCCTCCACCTCGGACACCGGGCCCACCCCGGCCCCGGCCTCGCGCGCCGGCCCGGCCCCAGGTCCCGCCGCCGTCCCTGGTGCGCGGTCCGCTCAGCCGTCCGCCGAGTCCGTTCTGCCTGGAGGTGGCGCATGACCAGCCCGATCCGTGTGCTCGTCGTCGAGGACGATCCCGTGGCCGCCGACGCGCACGTCATGTACGTCGACCGGGTGCCCGGCTTCACGGCGGTGGGCAAGGTCCACACCGGCGCGCAGGCGCGCCGCGCGCTGGACCGCACGCCCGTGGATCTGCTCCTGCTCGACCTGCACCTGCCGGACACGCACGGCCTCCAGCTCGCGCGCTCGCTGCGCGCCGCCGGCTATCACGCCGACGTGATAGCGGTGACCTCCGCCCGGGACCTGGCGGTCGTGCGGGAGGGGGTGTCGCTCGGGGTCGTGCAGTACGTCCTCAAGCCGTTCACCTTCGCCACCCTGCGCGACCGGCTGATCCGGTACGCCGAGTTCCGCGCGGCGGCCGGCGAGGCGAGCGGTCAGGACGAGGTGGACCGCGCGCTGGCCACCCTGCGGGCTCCAGGACCGGCCGCGCTGCCCAAGGGCCTGAGCGCGCCGACCCTGGAACGGGTGACCGTCACCCTCAGGGACCACCCCGGCGGACTGACGGCGGCCGGGGCCGCGGAGGCCGTCGGCATCTCCCGGATCACGGCCCGGCGCTATCTGGAACACCTGGTGGAGGCGGGCCGCGCGGCCCGCGCCCCGCAGTACGGGACGGTCGGGCGGCCGGAACTCCAGTACCGCTGGGTGAAGAGCTGACCGGACCGGACGGGGCCGCCGGACAGGCACCGGCGGACGGAGCTGTCGTACGGCAGAGCGAATTTCGGACCGCGACCGAAACCGTACGTTCCTACAATCCGTGATTGTGGCCGAACAGACCGTAGTCATCGCTGTCCCCGGCCCATACTTTGTGCGCGTGCACCGACCGCAAGCCCAACAGCCCACCCCGCCCTTCAACGCCCTGGCAGCCCGAAGACTGCGGGCAGCGCTCGGAATGGGGCCCGAGCATGTCGCGTACGGCCTGAGAGCCTCGTACGGACTGCCGTACGCCACACCCGATCTGGTCATCGCCTGGGAACACGGCATCACGGTGCCGAGCAGCCCCGAACTCACCGCTCTCGCAGGTGTTCTGTGGTGCTCGGCAGGTGAACTCATAGGCGCGCCGAGGACGTTGCGCGAACACCGGGTCGCCCGCGATCTCGCGCCGGAGGACGTGGCAGCCGCCCTCGGGATCGGCCTCCCCGCCTACGAGCGGATGGAGGAGTCCGGCAACTGGCGTGGCAGCGAACGGCAGTCGGCCGCGCTCGCCGAGGTGCTCGACCTCTCGCTGCCCGACCTCATCACCGTGACGGGCCGCGACGGCCGGCTCGGCGACCTGCTCCGCAGTGCGGTGACGACGCGCTGGCAGGCCTATGTGCGCCCGGTCGCGAAGGTGGTTCCGCTGGAGCGCGGTCTCCTGGAGGTCGTGCTGGAGGAACTGCACACCCATTACCAGGGCCGGATGACGGCCACGCTGAACTGGGGCGGCGGTCCGGCCGCCACCGGCTCCGGCGAGTCCGGCCGGGAGTTCCTCGACCGGGTCGTCGATCATTTCTGGACGGCTGTCCGCGGAAGTACGTACTGAGGTCCCGGTTCTGACGGAGGACGACGGCCCCGGGCGCGCACCGCGGCCGGTCCCGGTCCGACGCCCGTCCGGCGTCGGACCGCCTTTTGTCTCCCGTCCCGTCCCCCGTCTCCGGTCTCCGGTCTCCGGTCTCCGGTCTCCGGTCTCCGGGAGGACTAGAAGACCGACTCCGCCTCGTCCATGCGGTCTTTCGGAACCGTCTTCAGTTCGGTGGTCGCGTCCGCGAGCGGCACCATCTCGATGTCCGTACCGCGCAGCGCGGTCATCTTGCCGAAGTCGCCCCGGTGCGCGGCCTCGACGGCGTGCCAGCCGAAGCGGGTGGCGAGGACACGGTCGTACGCGGTCGGCGTGCCGCCGCGCTGGACATGGCCGAGGATGACCGGCTTGGCCTCCTTGCCGAGGCGGCGCTCGAGCTCGTACGCCAGGGCCGTGCCGATGCCGAGGAAACGCTCGTGGCCGAACTGGTCGATCTCGCCGTGGCCGTAGTCCATGGTGCCCTCGGCGGGGTGGGCGCCCTCGGCGACACAGATGACGGCGAACCGCTTGCCGCGCGAGAAGCGCTCCTCGACCATCGCGACCAGGTCGGACGGGTCGAAGGGCCGCTCGGGCAGGCAGATGCCGTGGGCGCCGGCCGCCATGCCGGACTCCAGGGCGATCCAGCCCGCGTGCCGGCCCATGACCTCGACGACCATCACGCGCTGGTGGGACTCGGCCGTCGTCTTCAGCCGGTCCATGGCCTCCGTCGCGACGCCGACGGCGGTGTCGAAGCCGAAGGTGCGGTCCGTCGCGGAGATGTCGTTGTCGATGGTCTTCGGGACGCCGACCACCGGCAGGCCCGCGTCCGACAGCATCCGGGCCGCCGTGAGCGTGCCCTCGCCGCCGATCGGGATGAGCACGTCGATCCCGAACTCGCGGGCCATGTCCTGGGCGTTGTCGCAGGCCTCGCGGAGCCGGTCGCGCTGGAGCCGGGAGGAGCCGAGGACGGTGCCGCCGCGGGCGAGGATGCCGCTGACCGCGTTGAGGTCGAGGCTGCGGTAGTGGCCGTCGAGAAGCCCGGCGTAGCCGTCCTCGAAGCCGATGACCTCGTCGCCGAAGTTGGTGACCGCTCGGTGCACGACCGACCGGATCACTGCGTTCAGGCCAGGGCAGTCGCCGCCTGCCGTGAGAACTCCGATGCGCATCGTGCTGTGTCTCCCGCTCCCTGCTGGTCCGTGTGAGCCGCTTCGATTGTTTCACGGCCCGGGGTGCACCGCCGATTCCGCCCGGCCCCCGCCGCGCCACCCGGTCGCCTCTCCCCCTGACCGGCACACTTGCCCTGGCGGGCGTCTTAGCCAGCGCCGGAGGTATTGTCAAGAGGGTTCTGCTCACGTTGGTGGGCCCTTTTTCCGAGCCCAGAAATCAGCCTGGCGACGAAACGGATGGAGAGCACGCGTGACGCGCAGCGTGTACGTGACCGGGATCGACCGGGGCGACGGCCGGCAGGTCGTCGAACTGGGGGTCATGGAGCTCCTGACCCGCCAGGTCGACCGGGTGGGGGTGTTCCGTCCCCTCGTTCACGACGGTCCCGACCGGCTCTTCGAGCTGCTGCGGGCCCGCTACCGGCTCGCGCAGGACCCGGCGACGGTGTACGGCATGGACTATCACGAGGCGTCCGCGCTCCAGGCGGAGCAGGGCACCGACGAGCTGGTGTCCACGCTCGTCGACCGGTTCCACCTGGTGGCCCGCGACTACGACGTCGTCCTCGTCCTCGGCACCGACTTCGCCGGCACCCAGGTCCCCGACGAGCTGGCACTCAACGCCCGTCTGGCGAACGAGTTCGCCGCGTCCGTGCTCCCGGTCGTCGGCGGCCGGGGCCAGAGCGCCGAGTCGGTGCGCGCCGAGACCCGCAACGCCTATCGCGCGTACGACGGGCTGGGCTGCGACGTCCTCGCCATGGTGGTGAACCGGGTGGCCCCCGAGGACCGGGCGGAGATCGCGGAGCGGCTCGACTCCCGGCTGCCGGTGCCCTGTTACGTCCTGCCGGACGAGCCCGCGCTGTCCGCGCCCACGGTCGCGCAGATCACCCACGCGCTCGACGGCCAGGTGCTCCTCGGCGACGACGCGGGACTCGCCCGTGACGCGCTCGGCTTCGTCTTCGGCGGCGCGATGCTCCCGAACTTCCTTGCGGCGCTGACCCCGGGATGTCTCGTGGTCACCCCCGGGGACCGGGCCGACCTGGTGATCGGCTCGCTCGCGGCGCACAGCGCCGGCACCCCGCCGATAGCCGGCATCCTGCTCACCCTGGACGAGAAGCCCAGCAGCGAGATCCTCACGCTCGCCGGCCGCCTCGCGCCCGGCACCCCGGTCGTCTCGGTGGCCGGGAACTCCTTCCCCACCGCGGAGGCGCTCTTCGCCCTCGAGGGCAAGCTGAACGCGGCCACGCCCCGCAAGGCGGAGACCGCGCTCGGCCTGTTCGAACGTCATGTGGACACCGCCGACCTGCTGAAGCGGGTCTCCGCGCCCAGCAGCGACCGGCTCACCCCGATGATGTTCGAGCACCAGCTGCTGGAGCAGGCCCGCTCCGACCGGCGCCGTGTCGTGCTGCCCGAGGGCACCGAGGAGCGCGTCCTGCACGCCGCCGAGGTGCTGCTGCGCCGGGGTGTCTGCGACCTGACCCTCCTCGGCCCGGTCGACCAGATCCGCAAGAAGGCCGCCGACCTCGGCATCGACATCAGCGCCACCCAGCTCATCGACCCTCAGACGTCGCCGCTGCGGGACTCCTTCGCCGAGAAGTACGCCGAACTGCGCGCCCACAAGGGGGTCACGGTCGAGCTGGCCTACGACGTCGTCGCGGACGTCAACTACTTCGGCACGCTGATGGTGCAGGAGGGCCTCGCCGACGGCATGGTGTCGGGGGCCGTGCACTCGACGGCCGCGACGATCCGGCCCGCGTTCGAGATCATCAAGACCACGCCGGAGTCGAGGATCGTCTCGTCCGTCTTCTTCATGTGCCTGGCCGACAAGGTCCTGGTCTACGGCGACTGCGCGGTGAACCCCGACCCGAACGCCGAGCAGCTGTGCGACATCGCCATCTCCTCGGCCGCCACCGCGGAGCAGTTCGGCGTCGAGCCGCGGATCGCGATGCTGTCGTACTCCACGGGCACCTCGGGTTCGGGCGCCGACGTCGACAAGGTGCGCGAGGCGACCGAGCTGGTGCGCTCGCGCCGCGGCGACCTGAGGGTCGAGGGGCCGATCCAGTACGACGCCGCCGTCGAGCCGTCGGTCGCGGCGACGAAGCTGCCGGAGTCGAAGGTCGCCGGTCAGGCGTCCGTGCTGATCTTCCCCGACCTCAACACCGGCAACAACACCTACAAGGCCGTGCAGCGTTCGGCCGGCGCGATCGCCGTCGGCCCGGTGCTCCAGGGTCTGCGCAAGCCCGTCAACGACCTGTCCCGCGGCGCGCTCGTCCAGGACATCGTCAACACGGTCGCCATCACGGCGATCCAGTCCCAGACCCCCGAGCAGAAGGCTGCCGTTCAGTGAGCGACCGTCCGTCCCCCTCGGCCGCCGTGCCCGAGGAACCCGCAGAGCCCGCCTCCCCGCCGGCGGCGCGGGTCCTCGTCCTCAACTCCGGCTCGTCGTCGGTGAAGTACCAGTTGCTCGACATGCGTGACGGCACCCGGCTGGCCGTGGGCCTCGTGGAGCGCATCGGCGAGGGCACCTCGCTGCTGCGGCACACCACGCGGGCGACGGGCGAGACCCGCGAGCGGGCCGACACGTTCGCCGACCACGAGGCCGCGCTGAAGGCGATGGCCGAGGAACTGGCGGTGGACGGGCTAGGCCTCGACTCCCCCGAACTGGCCGCGATCGGCCACCGCGTGGTGCACGGCGGGCGGATGTTCACCGAGCCGACGGTCATCGACGCGGAGGTCCTCGCGGAGATCGAGCGGCTGATCCCGGTCGCTCCCCTGCACAACCCGGCGAACCTCACCGGCATCCGCACCGCGATGGCGCTGCGCCCCGACCTCCCCCAGGTCGCGATCTTCGACACCGCGTTCCACACGACGATGCCGGAGGCGGCCGCGCGCTACGCGATCGACGTGGCGACGGCCGACGAGCACCGCATCCGCCGGTACGGCTTCCACGGCACCTCGCACGCCTACGTGTCCCGGACGACCGCCGAACTCCTCGGCAAGACGCCCGAGGAGGTCAACGTCATCGTGCTGCACCTGGGCAACGGGGCGTCGGCGTCCGCGGTCAGGGGCGGGCGGTGCGTGGACACCTCGATGGGGCTCACTCCGCTGGAGGGGCTGGTGATGGGAACGCGGTCCGGCGACGTGGACCCGGCCGTCATCTTCCATTTGGAGCGCGTTGGCAACATGTCCACGGACGAGATCGACACTCTTCTCAACAAGAAGAGCGGTCTGATCGGCCTGTGCGGCGACAACGACATGCGGGAGATCCGCCGCCGTGTCGACGAGGGGGACGAACAGGCCCGGCTCGCCTTCGACATCTACATCCACCGGCTGAAGAAATACATCGGCGCCTACTACGCGGTCCTGGGCCGGGTGGATGCCGTCGCGTTCACCGCCGGAGTGGGCGAGAACGCCGCCCCGGTGCGCGAGGCCGCGATCAGGGGCCTGGAGGAACTGGGGCTCGCGGTCGACGGCGAACTGAACGCCGTGCGCGGCGGTGAGCCCCGGCTCATCTCACCGCCGTACGCGCGCGTCGCGGTCGCGGTCGTGCCGACGGACGAGGAACTGGAGATCGCCACGCAGACGTACGCGCTGGTCGGAAAGGGCGACGGCTGAGCGGGGCGGAGAGCCACGCCTGAGCACCCGCCCGCCCATTTGTATCTTCCGCCAGACGGAATATTCCGATGCGAAACAAACCGATAGGATCGCTCCATGCGCCGTTCGAAAATCGTCTGTACTCTCGGCCCCGCGGTCGACTCCCACGAGAAGCTGGTCGCGCTGATCCAGGCCGGCATGAATGTGGCCCGGTTCAACTTCAGCCACGGCTCTCACTCCGAGCACCAGGGCCGGTACGACCGTGTCCGGGCCGCCTCGGCCGAGACCGGCATCGCCATCGGTGTCCTCGCCGACCTTCAGGGCCCCAAGATCCGCCTGGAGACCTTCGCCGAAGGCCCCGTCAAGCTGGAGCGTGGCGACGAGTTCGTCATCACGGCCGAGGACGTGCCGGGCGACAAGCACATCTGCGGCACGACCTACAAGGGTCTGCCCGGTGACGTCTCCAAGGGCGACCAGATCCTCATCAACGACGGCAACGTCGAGCTGCGGGTCGTCGAGATCGACGGCCCCCGGGTCAAGACGGTCGTCATCGAGGGCGGCGTGATCTCCGACCACAAGGGCATCAACCTGCCCGGCGCGGCCGTCAACGTGCCCGCGCTGTCGGAGAAGGACGTCGATGACCTGCGCTTCGCCCTGCGGATGGGCTGCGACATGGTCGCCCTGTCCTTCGTGCGCGACGCCAACGACGTGAACGACGTCCACAAGGTGATGGACGAGGAGGGCCGCCGCGTCCCGGTCATCGCCAAGGTGGAGAAGCCGCAGGCGGTCGACAACATGGAGGGCGTCGTCGCGGCGTTCGACGCCGTCATGGTGGCCCGTGGCGACCTGGCCGTCGAGTACCCGCTGGAGAAGGTCCCGATGGTGCAGAAGCGCCTCGTGGAGCTGTGCCGCCGCAACGCCAAGCCGGTGATCGTCGCGACCCAGATGATGGAGTCGATGATCACCAACTCCCGTCCGACGCGCGCCGAGGCCTCCGACGTGGCCAACGCGATCCTGGACGGCGCGGACGCGGTCATGCTGTCGGCCGAGTCCAGCGTGGGCGCGTACCCGATCGAGACCGTGAAGACGATGTCGAAGATCGTCGTCGCGGCCGAGGAGGAGCTCCTCTCCAAGGGCCTTCAGCCGCTCGTGCCGGGCAAGAAGCCGCGTACGCAGGGCGGTTCGGTCGCCCGTGCCGCCTGCGAGATCGCCGACTTCCTCGGCGGCAAGGGTCTGGTGGCCTTCACCAAGTCCGGTGACACCGCCCGCCGGCTCTCGCGCTACCGCGCCGCCCAGCCGATCCTGGCCTTCACCACGGACGAGGGCACCCGCAACCAGCTGACGCTGAGCTGGGGCGTCGAGTCGCACGTCGTGCCGTTCGTGAACAGCACCGACGAGATGGTCGAACTGGTCGACCGCGAGCTTCAGAAGCTCAAGCGGTTCAACGAGGGCGACGTCGTCGTGATGACCGCCGGTTCGCCCCCCGGCGTCCCCGGCACCACCAACATGGTCCGGGTGCACCACCTGGGCGAGGTCTACCACGCCTGACACCCACCGCCGTACAGACGCTGAGGGCGCCCCCTGTGAACAGGGGGCGCCCTCAGCGTCTGTACGGCTCCCGGACGGGCTCTGGACGACTCAGCCGGTCGTGTACTGGTGGAGTCCGGGGACGGTCAGGGTTCCGCCGAACTGACCGGCCTGAACGACCTTCACCTTGGTGAAGTAGATCAGCGGGATGTTCAGCGGCGGAGGGTTGTCCGGGTCGAACGTGATCGGTATGAGGCCGAGCAGATTCCCGGATATGCTCTCCGTGTACATGATCGTCTTGCCGTTGCGGATGGTGGACGTCGAACCCGCCGCGGCCTGCACGTGGTACGTCTTGCCCGACTGCTTGTCCTCCACCGTCTGGTGCAGGTCCCCGATGTCGGTGCCGTCGGATATGACGTACTTCAGCACCTTCTTTATGGTGCCGTCGGCCGTCCTCACCTTGACTATGCCCTGGTAGTCGGCGCCCTTGAGGAGCAGCGAACTGGCGTTGAGGTACCAGGGGTCGGTCGGCAGGGCGACCGCGTTGTCCACGCCGCCCTGGTCGTCGGTGGCGACCGGGCAGTTCGCGGGCGTACTGGCGCTCGCGGAGGGGCTGGGCGACTCGGTGACTGCGGCGGCCGTGTCCTTGGCCGCTCCGGTGGCGTCCGAGGCGGCCTTCGACGCGGTGTCGGTGACCTTCCCGGTGGTGTCCTCGACCGTCTTGGTGACCTTGTCGGTCGTGTCCTTGACGGTGTCCGAGGCGCTCTTGCCGTCCGTGGTGTCCGAGCCGGTGCTCGCGCTCGCGGTCGCCGAGGCGGAGGGCTCCGGGGTGGAGCTCGCCGTCTCGTCGGGCGTGAGGATGTCCTTGATGACGTCGCCGACGCCCAGCGGGTCGAGCGGGTTCTTGCTGCTCTCGGACGCGGAGGGGGTCGGCGTGGACGCGCTGCTGTCCGCCGCCTTCTCCTGCGTGCTCGCGGAGGCCGACGGCGACGCGGTGGGCCCGGCCTTGTCGTCGGAACCTGAATCCGACGAAGAGGTCGTGTCCTTGGCCGTGGAGTCCGACGACGCGGAGGGCGTCGGCGTGGCCTGGTCGGAGGAAGCGCTCGCGCTCGCCGAGGCGGAGGGCGACGCCGTGTCCGACGCGTCCTTGCCGGTGACGGCCTCGACGCACGCCTGGTACTCCTCGGCCGTGAGGCTCTTGGAGGTGGAGTGGTCGTCGGCCTGGGCGAGCGTCGGGGTGAAGCCCATTCCCATGAGCACCGCCGTCGGCATCGCCGCGATGGCTATGACCTTGCCGGCGGGCATCTGGAACCTGGTGAGCAGCGGCTTCCTCGGGGCCGCGTGACGCGGCCCGGTTCTCACACGGGACTCCTCCACATCAGTCCCGTGGGTCACCTCGTCAGCCGGCACTGTGCCTCCCGTTCGCCCCGTTGGTCGGGCTCGTTCCTGACAGATCGTTCGGGTCGTCCGCACCGTCCACGGCCTCGGTACCGATGTGCTCGGCCACCGAACCCTCCGGCGTGTCCTGCTTGCCGAGGGAACCCGACGCTGCGTAGCCCTCATCGGGCTCGCCGGGAACCCAGGAGACCGCCATGGCGCCTCCGAGAAGGGCGAACAGGAAGCCGATCAGGAAGCCGCCCAGGTTGGCCACCGGAATGGACACCAGGGCGAGGAGGATCGCGGCTACACCCGCGAACGTCCGTACGTGCTTCTGGAACCAGAGGCTGATCCCGAGCACGACGAGGAGTACGCCGATGATCAGGGAACCGGCTCCGGCGGTGGTGGACATCGCCAGCGTCAGGTGGCCGAGCTGCAGGTGCGCGTACGGGAAGTACGCGATGGGGAAGCCACCGAACACGATGTACAGACCGGCCCAGAACGGGCGGTCGCCCCTCCAGTTACGGAAGTTCCGCCGGAACACCTGAAGGTAGTGCTCATCGTTCTGGGCGGGCGCGGCAGGAGTCTCGGCGCTCATGGAAACAGCTCCCTGGAACGGCATTGCTGTGAGAAGTACGCGTTGGGTGCTCCGCGTACGACGGGCGGAGCGGGGCGGGGCGGGCGAAGGGGCCTGAGCCTCCTCGCCCACCCCTGAGGTGCACTCAGTAGCACTCGTGGGTGCCCGCGGACACCGACATCTTCAGACCGCTGAGCTTGAACGTGCCGGCGGTGGTCGCCCACGCCGTCTGCTTGACGTCGGTCAGCGTGGCCGACTCGGCCTGCTGGGCGAACCCGTAGGGGTTGGCCTGCTCGCCGCCGCCCTTCATGCCCGGACCCTTGGTGGCGTCCTTGGCGGCAACACCGATGTCGATGTTCTTGAACGTCGCATCGGCGCCGAGGTCCTCGACGTCGATGTACAGGTTGTCCGCGTGCACCGGCGTACCGCTGCCGCCGGCCTTCAGCACGAGGCTGACGGAGCCGAGCAGCGGGATGTTCGGGGTGACGACGGACTGACACATGCTCGTGATGTCAGCGCTCTTGAACGCGGACACCGCGACGGGGTGCAGCGCCGCCTTGCCGTCGAGGCCGGTGCCCTGGTCGAGGGCTCCGTACTGCGAGAAGCCCTGACCCTCAAGCTTGTCCGCAGACACCTTGAACGACTGGCCGGAAACGCTGAACGACGCGGCGAGGGCACCCTGCGCGAGGGCGACACCTATCGCTGCCGTGGCTGCCACGCTGGGCACCATGACGACGGCGAACCGCTTCCATCTGGTCCCGCCACGCACCTGGGACATCATATTTTCCTCCTTCTCGGACGTACATCTCCTGGCCCTGACTGCCACGTTGCGGCGGCTCAGCCGGGCAGGGATGGGAGAAGTGCTACGTCCTCGGGAAGGAGAGCGCCTGTACCCGCTGGTGCTGGTGCACCCGGATCACCGGCGATCACCCCCGAGCGACAACCACTGGTCGCGCCTGACACACATCACGCACAACCTGCTGGACAGGCTCTGCCGGACGGCAAAGACCCCCCTGCCCAAGAACCGGCCGCACTGGCCGCCGGCCCTACTCGGTGGGGACCCAGAAAGTCCGCCGACCCGATTGGCTGTCGGGGTGCGGGAATGGACCGAGCGTCGCCGATCGTGGTGCATTCTCGCCGCGTGCACAAGGGGGTTCGTTACTCGCTAGTAACGGCGGGATAACCGAAGGACGACCCGTCGGCAACGGGTGGCGACGCAGGGTGGCACCGCCATGGGTGACAGAATGGTCAAATCCCGGACGGAAACAGACAGTTCAACGCTCTCGACTTACTACGAGTAACAGCGGCCGCGTTTACCAAGTTTTGGTAAAGCGCGGCCACATGCGTCCCTGTCGGCCAATCTTTCACCCGGGCATCACAAGCCCTGGCGTTTACCGACTGGTCAGAACAGCGCCCTGGCGAGGGCCCGGCGCGCCGCGATCACCCGCGGGTCGTCCGCACCCACCACCTCGAAGAGCTCCAGCAGCCGCACCCGTACGGCGTCCCGGTCGTCGCCCGCCGTGCGCCGCACCGTGTCGATGAGCCGCCCGAAGGCGTCCTCCACATGGCCGCCGACGAGATCCAGGTCGGCACCCGCGATCTGCGCGACCACGTCACCGGGATTGTCCGCGGCGTCGCTGCGCACCCGCTGCGGGTCGAGACCCTGCACGCGCTGGAGCAACTCGGCCTGAGCCAGGCCCAGTTTGGCCTCCATGTTGCCCGGGTCGTCGCCCAGCACGTTCTTGTACGCCTGGACGGCACCGCCGAAGTCACCCGCGTCCAGCGCCTGTACGGCGGCCTCCAGAAGCGCGTCGTACGGTCCGGCCGGCACCTCCTGCGCCACGGGGGACCCGTTCGGCCCGCCGTCCGCGTCGACCGTCAGGCCGGTCAGGCCGAAGCGCTGCTCGGCCACCTGGACGAGCTGGTCCAGGGTCCCGCGGATCTGCGCCTCGGCGGCGGCTCCCTGGAAGAGCGGCAGGGCCTGTCCGGCCACCACCGCGAAAACGGCCGGAATCCCCTGGACCCCGAACTGCTGCATCAGCATCTGGTTGGCGTCGACGTCGATCTTGGCGAGCACGAAGCGCCCGTCGTACTCGACCGCCAGCCGCTCCAGGAGCGGGCTCAGCTGCTTGCAGGGCTCGCACCATTCGGCCCAGAAGTCGATGACTACGGGCACTTCGGTGGAGCGCTGCAGGACATCCTGCTCGAATCCTGCCTCGTCGACGTCGATGACGAGGCTCGCGGGAGTCACGGCCCCGCCTCCGCCCTGCCTGGCCGCGTCGGCGCGCGCCAGCTCCGCCTTCGACTTGGCCTCCTGGGCCGCCTTCACCGCGGCGAGGTCGACGACTCCGCTCATGGACATGTTCCGTGGCTGCATGAGTACATCCTCCCCCTTCCTCGCGCACGTGTGAAAAGCGTCGTGAAAGCCAGGCTGTGTCAGGCCTGTTCGGCGCCGGGTCCCCACCCGGCGCCCGTGCGGTTGTCGCCGCGGTCGAGCTTTCGCTACGAGTCGTAGCGTAACTGCATGGGGGCACGCCCATGTGCCGTCTCCCGGTGATCTCCCTCACGGCTTCACAGAACCGCCGGATATCGCCGCCGAAGCGGCCGGATATGGTCACTGGTATGCAATGTCGCTCCCAGGCCGCCCGCACGGGCCGCCCCCGCAGCGCCGCCGCGGACGCCGCGATCCTGGAGGCGACGCGCACGGCCCTGGTCGAACTGGGCTGGTCCAAACTGACGTTGGGGTACGTGGCGACGCTCGCGGGGGTCGCGAAAACGACCCTCTACCGTCGCTGGGCGGGCAAGAACGAACTCGTCGTCGACGCGGTGGCCGAGCTCTTCGACGAGCTGGAGCTTCCCGACCGGGGCAGTCTCGCCGCCGACATCGAGGGCGTGGTGCTCCAGTTCGCGGCGATCCTGGACCGCCCCGAGGCGAAGACGGCGCTGATGGCCGTGGTCGCGGAGTCCACCCGTGACGAACCGCTGCGGGAGCGCATCCGCACGTCCATCGTCGACCGGCAGAAGCGCCTGGTCATGGAGGGCCGCGCCCGTGCCCAGGCACGCGGCGAACTCCCCCCGGAGTCGGACCCGGCCGCCGCCGACCGCACGGCCGCCCTGATCTTCGACGTGGTCGCCGGGGCGGTCGTCCACCGCACCCTGGTCAGCGCGGAGCCCGCGGACGAGGAATGGGTACGTTCGTTCACCCGCATCCTGCTCCTCGGCCTGACCGGCGCCACGGCCTCCGGCCCGGTAACCCCGGAGACGCCCTCAGCCCCCTGACAGGGGCGACGCGTTGGGTGGTCCGGCGCGGGTCGCGGGTGGTCCGTGGGTCGGGGCCGTGCCGGTACATCCGCCCGTCGCCGTTGGATCAGACGTCAGTCGACGAGGGAGCCGCTGCTCGATCCGGGCGTAAGCGACGGGCATCCGATGTACCGGCACGGCCCCTTCCGCGCACGGCCGACTGCGGGTGCGTCGTGGCACCCGACCATTTCAACCCCGGCCGGGGCAAGTTCCAGTGCCTCCGGAGCGGTAGTTCCAGCCCCTCCGGCGTTTGAGGAGCAGGGTCCGGGGCGGAGCCCCAGGGGTGGGAAGGGTAGGGGCGGAGGGGGCGAGAAAGGGCCTGTCCGGCCCCACCGCAGCCTCGGGCTCCGGGCTCGGCCCGGACCAGCCGGGTGCCTGGACCGCCGGGTGCCCGGTGGTCGCTGGACCGCCGGGTGCCCGGACCGCCGGGGAGCCAGGCAGCACAGGGGCGCCGGAACACCGGCCAGCCGGGCCGCCCGGGGTCAGAAACCTGCCGGCTCCACGTAGATGCCCCACTCGTCGCGCAGGACTCCACAGACCTCACCCAGCGTCGCCTCGGCGCGCACCGCCTCCAGCATGGGGGCGATCATGTTCGAGCCGTCGCGCGCGGCGGCGAGCATGGCGTCGAGCGCTCCACGCACCGCGGCCTCGTCGCGGTCCGACTTGCGTGAGGCCAGCACCCGCACCTGCTCGCGCTCCACCTCGTGGCTGACCCGGAGGATCTCCAGGTCGCCGGTCACGGACCCGTGGTGGACGTTGACGCCGACGACCCGCTTGTCGCCCTTCTCGACCGACCGCTGGTACTGGAACGCCGACTCGGCGATCTCCCCGGTGAACCAGCCGTCCTCGATCCCGCGCAGGATGCCGGAGGTGATGGGACCGATGGGGTGCCGCCCGTCCGGGTGCGCCCGCAGCCCCCGCTCCTTGATCTGCTCGAAGATCTTCTCCGCGTCGGCCTCGATCCGGTCCGTGAGCTGCTCGACGTACCAGGAACCGCCCAGCGGGTCGGCGACGTTGGCGACGCCGGTCTCCTCCATGAGCACCTGCTGGGTCCGCAGGGCGATCTCCGCGGCCTGCTCGGAGGGCAGGGCGAGCGTCTCGTCCAGCGCGTTGGTGTGCAGCGAGTTCGTGCCGCCGAGAACGGCCGCGAGCGCCTCCACGGCGGTCCGTACGACGTTGTTGTACGGCTGCTGGGCGGTCAGCGAGACACCGGCGGTCTGCGTGTGGAAGCGCAGCCACTGCGCCTTCTCGGAGGTGGCGCCGTACACGTCCCGCATCCAGCGGGCCCAGATCCGGCGGGCCGCGCGGAACTTGGCGATCTCCTCGAAGAAGTCGACGTGCGCGTCGAAGAAGAAGGAGAGGCCGGGGGCGAAGACGTTCACGTCGAGCCCGCGGGAGAGACCCAGCTCCACGTAGCCGAAGCCGTCGGCCAGCGTGTAGGCGAGCTCCTGCGCGGCCGTGGAGCCGGCCTCGCGGATGTGGTATCCGGAGACGGACAGCGGCTTGTACGCGGGGATCTTCTCGGCGCAGTGCTCCATCAGGTCGCCGATGAGGCGCAGATGCGGCTCGGGCTGGAAGAGCCACTCCTTCTGCGCGATGTACTCCTTGAAGATGTCGGTCTGGAGGGTGCCGTTCAGCACGGCGGGGTCGATGCCCTGGCGCTCGGCGGCGACCAGGTACATGCAGAAGACCGGCACGGCGGGACCGCTGATCGTCATCGACGTGGTGACGTCACCGAGCGGGATGTCCTGGAAGAGGACCTCCATGTCGGCGGCGGAGTCGATCGCGACACCGCAGTGCCCGACCTCGCCGAGCGCACGGGGGTCGTCCGAGTCGCGGCCCATCAGGGTGGGCATGTCGAAGGCCACGGAGAGGCCCCCGCCGCCGTTGGCGAGGATCTTCTTGTAGCGCTCGTTCGTCTGCTCGGCGTTGCCGAACCCGGCGAACTGCCGGATGGTCCACGTACGCCCCCGGTAGCCGGTCGCGTACAGACCGCGGGTGAAGGGGTACTCGCCGGGCCAGCCGATCTGCTCGAAGCCCTCGTAGTTGTCCCCGGGCCGGGGACCGTACACCGGCTCCACGGAATCACCGGAGAGCGTGGTGAAGTCGGCCTCGCGCTTGCGCGAAGCGTCGTAACGGGCCTGCCAGCGTCGGCGGCCTTCCTCGATGGCGTGAGCGTCCATACCCTCGAATTTACTAGGACGTCCTAGTAAATGTCGATGGCAAACCGCCGTACGGTCTCGTACGGCGGTGTGGATCAGGCTCCGACGGCCGCGGGGGAAGCCTCCGCGATCTTGGACTCCAGCTCGTGGCTGATACGGCGCTCCACGAAGAAGGCGGCCGTGGGAATCGTGCCCGCCAGCAGCACCCAGAGCTGCTTGCCGACCGGCCACTTCGCCTTGGAGCCCAGGTCGAAGGCGAAGATCAGGTAGACGACGTACAGCCAGCCGTGCGCGATCGCGACGACACGGGTGAAGTCCGCGGCTCCGTCGACGCCCATGCCGTACTTGGCGATCATGCTGAGGCACAACAGGACCAGCAGCACACCGGTGACGTAGGCCATGACGCGGTAGCGGGTCAACACGCTCTTCTTCATGGCACGAGGGTAACCACCGTTTTCGCGCGATCTTCACGCGCCCCCACGCCTCGCCTCTCCAGGCCTACGACGCCCCGCCCCGGCCCGGTGCCCCGCCCGTCGGCCGGCTACTGGTCGTCGAAGTCGCGCGCGGCGACCCGCAGCGGCCGCAGCATCGCGAAGATCTCCGCGCACTCCTCGGAGTCGTAGACGCCGAGCCCGAAGTCCATCGCCATCAGATCGCGGGTGGCCGCGTCGCAGACCTCACGGCCCTTGTCCGTGATGGAGGCCAGGGTGCCCCGGCCGTCGTTCGGGTTGGGCCGCTTGTCGACGAGCCCGGACCGCACCAGCCGGTCCACCGTGTTCGTGACGGACGTCGGGTGCACCATGAGCCGCTCGCCGATCTTGGACATCGGCAGCTCGCCCGCCTTGGAGAAGGTGAGCAGCACCAGTGCCTCGTAGCGCGCGAAGGTCAGTCCGTACGGCTTGACGACCGCGTCCACCTCGGCGAGCAGGATCTGGTGCGCGCGCATGATCGAGGTGATGGCGGACATGGACGGCACGGAACCCCAGCGCTGCTGCCAGTGTTCGTCGGCGCGGGCGATGGGATCGAAGGCAAGACTGAGCGGCTTCGGCACGCCGACGACCATACCGGCCGGTCACATCGTGGTCAGCCCCGTCTCGCTTTTCGGTATCGGACCCCTGGGAGGGCCGGGTCCGGGGCGGTTCGGGAGCGGGTCCGGGACCACTGATCGGGAGCGGATCCGTGAGCACGCATCGGGGCGGCTTCGGGACCACGGCCCGGGGCGGCTTCGGGACCACGGATCGGGGCGCGGGTCCGGGACCTCACCCGTCCCCGTTCCCCCGGCCGCCCTCCTGGCTCCGCGCCGCCGTGTGTTCGGTGCGGCGGGCCGCCACCGCCAGGGCGGCACAGACCACGGTCCCGAGGACACCCGCACTCACCACCGTCGCCCTCACCCCGGCGAACTCCGCCACCACGCCCGACAAGGCCATGCCCACGCCCTGGACGGTCATCAGCCCGGCCGAGTTCAGCGTCATGGCCCGCCCCAGCAGTTCGTCCGGCACCGCCCGCACGAACCACTGGTCCAGGCCGAGGGTGTACGCCGATCCGGCGCCCGCGAGCACCAGCAGGGCCAGCGACCAGCCGAGACCGGGCCGCAGCGCGTACGCCGCGTAGGGCAGCACCGTGACACAGACCAGCGGAAGTGCGAGCCGGCTGCGGGTCGCCGGCCGCAGCCGCGAACCCGCGAACAGTTCCCCCGCGATCGTGCCGACGGGCAGCGCGCACATCAGCAGGCCGAGCCCGGCCGTACCGGCCCCGAGCCCCTCGGCGTACGGCGCCGCCAGCGCCTCCGGCGCGACGACGAACATCGGCGGCACCCAGAACAGCAGGAGCAGCACGAGGATCCGCCGGTCGGCCAGCAGGTGACGGGCACCGCGCAGGGAGTCGCGCACGAGCGCCTGCCCCTCGTTCGCCCGCGCGGGCCGTCGCCGGGTGCCGAAGCGCAGGAACGCGGCGGAGAGCAGGAAGGTGCAGACCGTGACGAGGAGCGCGTGGCGCGGGGAGACGACGGTGAGGAGCAGGCCGCCGGCCCCGAACCCGGCGAGCAGCGCGCTCTGCGACAGGATCCGCAGCAGGGAGCGGCCGAGCACGAACAGTTCGCCGTCGCCGAGGACGTCCGCGAGGGTCGCCGTCCGGGTGCCCTGGAAGACCGGGGCGACCAGGGCGAGCGCGACCCGCATCGTGAGCAGCACGGCGACGGGCGCGCCCGGCAGCACCATCACGGCCACGCAGCCCGCGCACACCAGGTCGCACACCACCAGCACCCGGCGGGCCGGGAAGCGGTCCGCGACGCCCGCGAGCAGGGTCCCGCCGATCAAGTAGGGCAGGAAGCCGAGCGCGAACGTCAGGGCGCTCAGCAGCGGGGAGCCCGTCAGCCCGTAGACGAGGACGGAGAGCGCGATCTCGCTGACGACGAGGCCGAGCAGCGAGAACGCGTGTGCCACGAACACGGCACGGAACTCGGGCACCGCGAACACGGGCCCGTAGCCGGTCCGCGCGGGAACGGCCTCCGTGGCACCTTCCGCAGCCCCCGCGGTGCCAGACGCCTCCACGCCTGTGGGGCTCTCCGCAGCAGTCGTCGCCGCCTTCTCCGTGATCGGTGTACCGGCGATGTCCGCCGCGGGCGTCGCGCGGCCCTCGACGGCGGGCACGGCGGCTTCCCCCGTGGCGGACGCTGCGGCGCTCCCCGTCGCGGGCGCTACGGCGCTCCCCCCGGCGGACGCGGCGGCGTCCCCCGTGGCGGGCGCCGCGATGCTCCCCGTGGCGGGTGTGAGCGTGTTGTCTGTGGTGGGCGTCTGTGCGGGCACCGTCGTTGTGCCCTTCGTCTCTGCTTCCGGCATGGGCGACAGCGTGCCCGGATCCGCCCCGGAGCCGTAGAGTTTCGGCTTCAGCCGAATCTTCTGGGGTCACTTCATGCCGTCACTGCTGCACTTCGGGGAGGACGACCTCCTCAACTGCCGGTTCGCGGTGTCGCCGCTGTGGGAGACGCAGGAGGCGGTCCGCACACTCGACCGGCCCGCCCGGCACGGCTATCACGCACCCTGGCTGCGCCGCATGCGCGCCGCGTCCGCCGGACTCGACCTCTCCCCGCTGTGGCTCCTGATGCCGCAGCGCGGCTACTCCCCCGACTGGCTCGGACCGCCCCCGCTGGGCCCGGCGGCGAGCTTCGAGGAGGAGATCGCCGCCATCCGCTCGGCCGACCCCGGCGTGGCCCGCGAGGAGAGCGCGCGTTCGCTCGCCGACACCCCCGGCGCCCTGGCGTCGCCGCGCGGCCGGGCCCTGCTGGCCGACCCGGCCCGCATGGTGCGGGAACTGACGGACCTGCTGGAACAGGCCTGGCACAGCCTCGTCGAACCGGACTGGCCACGGCTGCGCGCCCTGCTGGACGCCGACATCGCCTTCCACTCCCGGCGGCTCGCCGAGGTCGGCCTCGGCGGACTCCTCCCCGAGATCGACCGGCGTTTCGGCTGGCGCTCCCACACCCTGACCGTCGAGGTCGGGGGCCGGCACGAACGGCACCTGGCCGGCCAGGGCCTGGTCCTCATGCCGAGCGTGTTCTCCTGGCCGGACGTGATCAGCGGTTTCGAGCCTCCCTGGCAGGCGACCCTCGTCTACCCCGCGCGCGGCATCGGCGGCCTGTGGACCGAGCCGGCCGACCATACCCCCGACGCGCTCGTACGGCTCCTCGGGCGCGGCCGGGCCGCCGTGCTCACCGCCCTCGGCGAACCGGCCGGCACGACCTCGCTCGCGCACCGGCTGGGCCTCGCCCCGTCGTCGGTCTCCGCGCATCTCACCGCGTTGCGCGACGCGGGCCTGCTCGTCTCGCGCCGCTACGGGCACCAGGTGCTGTACGAACGGACGCCGCTCGGAATCGCGCTGGCCTCGGGCGGCACCTGACCGGGGACCGCGGGGAAACCAGGGCATCGGAGTCCCCGGGAAACGCCCGTCGCGCCACGCCGCCTCCCCACCGTAATGTCCGCTTGTGCCACGATTGGTGACCGGTCGTCACCTTCACGCAAGGGAGCAGCATGCCCCGGCTGATCCACGCCCTCGCGGCACTCGCGGCGCTCGGGCTCACGGCGGGCTGCGCGTCCGCGCCCGAGGCCGGCCGGTCCGCGGTCGCCGGTGGCGCCTCGAAGCAGGCGGGCGCCGTCGCCCGCTCACCCTTCTGGGTCGACCCCCAGGGCCCGGCCGCCCGGCAGATCGAGCTGTGGCGCCGGCAGGGCCGTACCGCGGACGCCGCGTCGCTGGGGCGGATCGCGGAGGAGCCCCTCGCCCTGTGGCCGGCCGGCGAGGTCGACCCGGGCCCGGCGGTCCGGTCGGCGATCGCCTCCGCGACCCGGGAAGGGCGGACGGCGCTCTTCGTGGCGTACGACATCCCGCACCGGGACTGCGGCCAGCACTCGGCGGGCGGGGCGGTGGACGCGGACGCCTACCGGCGGTGGATCGGCCGGTTCGCCGACGCCCTCGGTGACGGCCGGGCCGTGGTGGTCCTGGAACCGGACGCCGTCGCCCACATCGTGGACGGCTGTACGCCCGGCGACTACCACGACGAGCGCGAGCTGCTGCTGAGCGAGGCGGTCGTCCGGCTGAAGCGCCAGCCGCGCACCAGGGTGTACCTGGACGCCGGGAACCCCGCCTGGATCCCCGACTCCGGGAAGCTGGTCGAGCCGCTGGAGCGGGCGGGCATCGCGAACGCCGACGGCTTCTCGCTCAACGTCTCCAACTTCCAGACGGACACGGTCAGCAAGGAGTACGGCGTCCGCCTCTCCGGCAGGCTCGGCGGCAAGCACTTCGTCGTCGACACGAGCCGCAACGGCAACGGCCCGCTGGAGGGGGTCTGGTGCAACCCGCCGGGCCGGGCGCTCGGCACCCCGCCGACCACGGCCACCGGTGAACCCGCGCTCGACGCGTACCTGTGGATCAAGCGGCCCGGCGAGTCGGACGGGGAATGCGGGGGCGGTCCGGCGGCCGGCCGTTGGTGGCCCGACTACGCCCTGGGGCTGACGCGCGGCACCACCGGCTGACGGCCACCGGCCTCCGTTCCCCGGTTCCCCGGTTCCCCGGTTCTCCGCTCCCCGCTCCCCGCTCTCCGCTCTCCACTCTCCGCTCTCCAGCGTTACCTGACGTGGATCCACTTCGCCTCGGACGGCGTTCCCTGGGCGTCCGTCACGAAGAGCATGTACCAGCCGGGCGGCACCAGTGACGGGTCCCGCGGTACGTCGACGGTGACCGAGTCCGCCGTCTTCGTCAGCCCCAGCGCGATCGACCGCTGCTCGACGTCCGTGGTGTGGGTGACGGCGCTGGGCCGCATCAGCCGGGCCTTGGCCACCCGATCCGGACGGGCGGTGGCGAACGTCGCCCGGTGGTTCACGTCGAGTTCCTCGGGGCCCGCGCCCAGCACCGGACGGTTCGCCCCGTCGCGGTGCAGGGCGGGCGGAGTGAACACCTCCATGCGCTGTTCGAAGTGGCCCAGTCTGGTGTTCCGCCGATCGTCGAAGAGCGGGTCGGAGCCGAAGGTGGCGACGCGGCCGTCGGGCAGGAGCAGCGCCTCCGAGTGGTAGTTGCGGCCCACGCGGGGGGAGGCGGCCTCGTGGAAGGTGTTGGTCCGGGGATCGTAGAACTGCGCCCCGAGGATGTTGCTGGCGCCGCGGCCGCGGTAGTCGCGGGAGCCGTTGGTGGTGAAGACGGTGTCGTCCGGCATGATCACGCTGTTCAGATAGCGGGTGCCCTCGGGCAGGTCCGGGCCGTCCTCGAAGGCCGGGCTGCCCTTCTTGAGGTCGACGACGGCGGTCCGGGCGGTGGACTTCCTCGACTCGCCGACGCCTCCGCCGCCGAGGATCATCACCTTCTGGTCCTGTGCGGGAGGCAGCAGGACCGAGGCGGAGGTCTCCGTCCGGTCGGCGTCCCGCAGGCCGGGCACCTTCTGGAACGTGTTGGTCCGCGGGTCCCACAGGCCCGGCTCGCGGCCCTGGTCGGCGGGTCCGTATCCGGCGTTGGAGGCCGGGTAGAAGAGCTTGCCGCCCTTGGTGAGGAAGAGGGCCGGGTAGGTGGGGAAGTAGCGGTGGGGCCCGGGGCTCCACTTCTTGGTCACCGGGTCGTAGATCTCGGTGTCGCCGGGGTCGATGACCCCGACGTCGTCGAGTCCGGAGACCGCGAGGACCCGTCCGTCGTCCAGTCCCACCAGGGTCGGGTACCAGCGGGCCTTGTCCATCGGGTCGACGGGGATGTACCGCTCGGCCGACGGGTCGAACTCGTACGCGGCCCTGATGCCCTGGAAGTCCTGCTTCTCCAGGGTGATCTTCTCCGAGAGGCCGTACGTGTTCCGGGCGTCCTCGCCGCGCAGGCCAACGATCTCGTACTGGGCCTGCCGGCCGGTGACCGCCCGTGGTCCCTTCTCCTCGGCCTCCACGAAGACCCGGGCCTCTCCGGCGGTGACCTCGGTCCTCCAGGGCCGCATGGCACCGCTGCGGTCGTAGGTGATGACCTGGTTCCGTCTGGCCCTGGGGACCGTCACGTCGACCCTGGTGACGTAGTCGACGCCGGCGGGCGAGCGGAAGACGGTGCCCTTCTTCAGGACGATGGCCCTGTCGGGGTTCTCGTTCTTCACCCGCATGCCGCCGCCGGCCCGTACGACCTCGCCGTCCAGCTTCTCGTAGCGGGCGGTGCCGCCGGCCACGAGCATCCTGCCGTCGGGGAGCTGGGCGTGCCCGGAGCAAAAGAAGTCGTCCGGTGTGGGGATCTTCTTGAAGGTGTCCGTCCGCGGATCCCACAGGATCGTGTCGAAGGACCCCATGTCGAACTTCTTCTGCTCGTTGCCCGACCCGGCGACGATGAGCACCTTCCCGGTGTGCAGCAGCGCCGCGTGGATCGCGTTGGTGCGGTACTTCTCGGGGATGTCGACCCCGCTCCAGGAGCCGTACTGCGCCTGGTAGGCGGGCCGGGAGATCTCGTACTCGTGGTAGGTCTCACCGGCGAGGCCGAGCGCGGCCGGGGCGTTGAGTCCCGCGAGGACGGCGATGCCCGCGATGCCGAGCAGCCTCTTCTTCGTCTTCTTCGAGAGCCGGTACGCCTTCTTCGGGGGCCGGTACGCCATGGCCTAGGTGCCTCCTGTCGTGGAGCCGGTGACCGGGACGGGCGCGGCGGCCACCGACTCCCGGCTGTCGGGAAGCCGGACACGCCCGGGCGCCGCGGGCCCGCGGGCGCGGCGCTCCCCGGCGCGGGTGCGGAGCCAGACCGCGACCGGGGCGAGGGAGATACCCATGGCCAGCAGCGCCCAGGTCCGCATGGCCGCGTGGGTGTGGCCGAGGACGGCCGAGGCGCCGAGCGAGACGGCGAGCAGCGCGGCCCAGCCGAGGTGGACCCGGAACGTCCCCAGCCGGTCGGGGCTCGCGTCGTGGCCCTTCGGGGTGACGACGAAGCGGCTGGGGCGCCGGAGGACCGCCTCGCACAGCGCCTTCAGATAGATGGGCGCCGACAGGGCCGACATCGCCATGCCGGCCAGACCGCCCGATCCCTCGGGTTCGTGCGGTGAGACGTTGTGCCGCCGGTTCCACAGGTACAGACAGATCTGAAGGGCGGCGGCGTCGCTGTAGAGCATCATCCACACGGACGCGGTGACCTGGGTGCCCGATGCCCCGAACCACAGGAACAGGAAGCAGCTGAGGATGCCCAGAAGCCAGTTGACGGCCGTCATCGGGTAGTAGAGAAGCATCAGCGTGTACGAGAGGAGCCGGCCGGGCGGCATGGTGAACAGCGCCTTCCCGTACTGCTTGAGCAGGGTCTCGTAGGTACCGCGCGACCAGCGCAGCTGCTGGGTGAAGAAGTCGGTCCAGGAGGAGGGCCCCTCGCCGACGGCGAGCACGTCGGGCGTGTAGACGGAGCGCCAGTGCCGGCCCGTCCGGGGGTTGCGGTGCCGGTGCAGTTCGAACCCGGTGGCCATGTCCTCGGTGATGGAGTCGTACAGCCCGCCGATCTGCCTGAGTGCGGCGATCCGGACGACGTTGTTGGTGCCGACGAACATGGGCGAGCCGTAGCGGTTGCCGGCGCGCTGGATCAGGGCGTGGAAGAGGAACTGCTGGGACTCGGCGGCCTTGGTGACGGGGTTCTCGTAGTTCCCGTACACCTGGGGGCCGACGACGAACGCGACGTCGGGGTCCCGGAAGTAGCCCATCATGCGCTCGAGGAAGCCGGGCAGCGGGACATGGTCGGTGTCGACGGAGGCGAAGAAGTCGTACGCGCGCCCGTGGAGGGCGAGCCAGGCGTTGTAGTTGCCGTGCTTGGTGCGGGCCCTGTGGCTTCCCTCGGGGCGGTTCCACTCGGGCACCCCGAACCGGGTGAAGTGCCTGACGCCGAGCTCGGCGCAGAGGGCTCTGGCCTGGTCGTCGTCGCCCTCGTCGAGGAGCCAGACGTCGAGGGGGCCGGTGTGGGTGAGGGCGACCGCGCCCTCGAGGGTGGCGCGGACCGTGGCGAGGGGTTCCTTTCCCGGGACGTAGGTGGTGAGGAAGGCGACCCGGGTTCCGTGCGAGGGCGGGACGGGAACGGGGTCGCGCGCGACCATCGTCGCGTGGGCGATGCTCAGGACGTTGACGACCATGAAGAGTTCGATCAGGCCGATGGCGACGAGCATCGTGGTGTCGAGGGCGATCCGCCACGGCTCGCCGCCTTCGCGTTCCACCCAGTGGGTGGGCCACACGAGATAGACGAGGAGCGCGCCGGTGAGGACCGGGGCGAGGGTCATCAGCAGGACGGCGCTTGTTCGGTGCGGCTCTCGCGACAGGAGCTTGGTGTACTGCACCCGGTAGCCGGTGCCGGACGGCTGGGTCAGGGGTCCGGCGAGTCGGCCGTAGGTGTCGTAGTCGTAGCCCGCGGGCCGCACATCGCCCTCCCGTGGTTGAACGAGCCGGTGATCGTTACGGCTGGTACCCATACATAAGTGGAGTTTTGACGACGTGTCGACCGGGGCGCGTCCGATGGGGTGCGGTGCCGGGCGGGCGGGTTGTCTTTCGTCCCCGGGACGGCCGTCGGGCGCCGGGCGTGGAACTGGGCGCGCGGGCAGGCCGAGGCGGGCGCCGGCCGGACATGCGTGAACCCCGGCCCTGGGGACCGGGGTTCACGTAGCGGGGCCCGCGCCCGCGGCTGTGCCGATATGCCGACATACCGTCATGCGGTCATGCGGTCATGACGTCATGGCGACAGGTGCCGCTCCACCGTCTCCACCTTGGAGGTGAGGCCGTCCGTCACGCCGGGCCTGATGTCCGCCTTGAGGACGACGGAGACCCGGGGCGCGCGCTCCTCGACGGCGGCGACGGCACGCTTGACGACGGCCATCACTTCGTCCCAGTCGCCCTCGATCGAGGTGAACATCGCGTCGGTACGGTTGGGCAGGCCCGATTCACGGACCACGCGGACGGCGTCGGCGATGTACTCCCCCACTTCCTCGCCGACACCGAGCGGCGTCACGGAGAAGGCGACGATCATGCGTTCACGACCCCTTCCTCAGGGGTGCGGGAGGCGATGACCGCATTCTCGGACTCGCGCTTGAGCTTGCGCTCGGCGAAGAAGCCGCCGGTGGGCAGGACGGAGAGGACGAAGTAGAGGACGCCGGTGCCGGCGCTCCAGCGGGCCCGGTTCCAGGCGTCCAGCCAGAAGATCACGTACAGGACGAAGAGGACGCCGTGGACCGCGCCCATCACGGGCACGGCGTTGAAGTCCGTGGTCCGCTTCAGCACCGAGCAGACGAGCAGCAGCAGGAAGGAAACGGCCTCGGGGGCCGAGACCAGGCGGAGCCGGCGGAGTGCGGTGGCGGTCTTTATGTCCACGGGTCACCTTCGGTGGGATTCGCTAGTCGGGGGAACGCTTCCTTGTGAACGCACGCACAAGCGTCCCGGCCATTGTGGCATCCGGCGGACGTGATCCCGGGCCCGGGGGCGGGCGACACCACCCGACAGGCCCTGGGGGGCGGATCAGGGGTGGGATCCACCCGCGGGCTCTGTCGGCCGTCCGGCGGTGCGGTTACCTTCACTGCGTGGCGATGTTTCGACTTCAGGGCAGCAAGGTGCTGGCCGTCGACATGACCGGGGACGCTGTGAAGGCGAAGAACGGCTCCATGGTCGCGTACGACGGTCAGATGGCCTTCAAGAAGCTGAGCGGGGGCGGTGAGGGGCTACGGGGGATGGTGACCCGGCGCCTCACCGGCGAGCAGATGACGGTGATGGAGGTGAAGGGGCACGGCACCTGCTGGTTCGCGGACCGGGCCTCGGAGATCAACCTGGTGTCCCTCCAGGGGGACAAGCTGTACGTGGAGTCGAGCAATCTGCTCGCCACGGACACCGGCCTGCGCACGGGCACGACGTTCACGGGGCTGCGCGGCGCCTCGCAGGGCAACGGACTGTTCACGACCACCGTCGAGGGCCACGGCCAGGCGGCGATCACGTCGGACGGGCCCGCGGTGGTGCTGCGGGTCAGCGCCCAGTACCCGCTGACGGTCGATCCGGGTGCCTACATCGCGCATCAGGGCGATGTGCGGCAGTCGCTCCAGTCCGGTGTGACGTTCCGCACGTTCCTCGGCGAGGGCGGGGGCGAGGCGTTCCAGATGCGCTTCGAGGGCGACGGGCTGGTCTACGTCCAGCCCAGTGAGCGCAACACGATCGCGGGAGATGTGTGAGATGGCGTTCCGCGAGGTGAACTCGAAGATGATCGAGGCGACGGTCGTTCCCGGGCAGCGGCTGTTCAGTCAGCGCGGCGCGATGCTCGCCTACAAGGGCGAGGTGTCCTTCACGCCCAACATCCAGGGCGGGCAGGGCGGTGTGATGTCGATGATCGGCCGCCGCCTGGCCAACGAGGCCACCCCCCTCATGACCGTGGAGGGTTCCGGCACGGTGCTCTTCGGGCACGGCGGCCACCACGTCCAGGTGATCAGCCTCACGGGTGACACGCTGTACGTCGAGGCGGACCGGCTGCTGGCCTTCGACGGCACGTTGCAGCAGGGCACGATGTTCCTGGGCTCGCAGGGCGGGGTCATGGGCATGGTGCGGGGCCAGGTGACGGGCCAGGGGCTCTTCACGACCACGCTCAAGGGCCACGGGGCCGTGGCCGTCATGGCGCACGGCGGTGTCTTCGAGGTCCCGATCACCCCGCAGCGGACGGTGCACGTCGACCCGCAGGCGTACGTGGCGCACCACGGGGACGTACGCAACAAGCTGTCCACGGCGCTGGGCTGGCGCGACATGGTGGGGCGCGGTTCGGGCGAGGCGTTCCAGCTGGAGCTGAGCGGCAGCGGTTCGGTGTACGTCCAGGCCTCGGAGGAGAAGCTGTGAGCGGGTACGGAGTCCCGGGCGGCCCGGTGATCCATGATCCGATGTCGCTGCCGGTCGACGACAACGTCAACAAGTACACCTTCTGCGTGGAGCTCAAGGGGAGCGAGTGGTTCCTCCAGAAGGGCAAGATGATCGCCTACTACGGATCCATGGAGTTCAACGGCATCGGGCACGGCCGACTTGACCGTCTTGTCCGTACGTCGTTCCATTCGCCACTGCACGCGAGCGACTGGGTCGTGGCACAGGGCTCGGGCAAGATGCTGCTCGCCGACCGGGCCTTCGACGTGAATTCGTACGACCTCGACGACGGCAACCTGACCATTCGCTCCGGCAACTTGCTCGCTTTTCAGCCAAGTCTCGCACTCAAGCAGTCGATCGTGCCGGGCTTTCTGACACTGATCGGAACCGGCAAGTTCGTGGCCGCGTCCAACGGTCCGGTGGTGTTCATGGAACCCCCGATCCGGGTGGACCCGCAGGCCCTCGTCGGATGGGCCGACTGCCCCTCCCCGTGCCACCACTACGACCATGGGTACATGACGGGTGTGATGGGCGGTCTACGTGCGATGACGGGCCTCGGCGGGGCCTCCGGCGAGGAGCATCAGTTCGAGTTCGTGGGGGCGGGCACGGTGCTGCTCCAGTCCACCGAGATCCTGATGGCCGAGCAGGCCACGGGAGCGGTCCCGCACCAGGCCGGAGTGCCCGGCGCGGGAGGGGTGCCCGGTCAGCACGGGCAGCAGGCCGGGGCACCGCGCCTTCCCGGACAGCTGGGGGACCTCCAGCGTCGCTTCGGGCTGTGAGCGGTAGTCTGCGGAGTGTGACATCGAACGCACATCGAACACGTGCGCACCGTCACACAACCCCTCACTAGTTCGCCTTTCAACATTTTAGGTAGACTTCATTCATGGAGACCGAGACGGCCACGCCCTGGCTGACCGATGCGGAGCAGTGCGCCTGGCGCACCCACCTGGAGGTCAACAGGCTGCTGACGTACCAGCTCGAAAGGGACCTCCAACCGTTCGGGCTGACGATGAACGACTACGAGATCCTGGTGAACCTCTCCGAGTCGGAGGGCGTACGCATGCGGATGAGCGACCTGGCGTCCGCCACCCTCCAGTCCAAGAGCCGACTCTCGCACCAGATCACGCGTATGGAGAACGCGGACCTGGTACGCCGGGAGAACTGCGAATCCGACCGGCGAGGACTGTACGCGGTCCTCACCGAGCACGGCATGGAGACGATGAAGAAGGTCTCCCCGCATCATGTGTCGTCCGTGCGGCGGCACTTCATCGACCTGCTGTCACCCGAGGCGCTCGAGGACCTGCACAAGTCGCTGCGCCCGATCGCCGAACACCTGCTGGGACAGCGCGGCAAGCCGTAGGACCGGGGGCCCGCGTCCGCGGGCACGATCCCGGCGGCGGCTCTCAGCCGGGCAGTCGCGCGCCGTCCGTCACCTCGGACCGCACGCCTCCGACCGCACCGCACCCCGCGTCCGCATCCGGACGCGGGGTACGCGCGTTCCGTACGCAGAACAGGGCCGCCGCCAGTGCCATCGCGCCCGAGAGCGCGAAGCACAGGCCCAGCGGCAGCCGGCCCACCAGCAGGCCCGCACCGGCTGCGCCCACGGAACTCCCGGCGTTCACCGCGGTGTTGACCCAGGCGCCGGCCTGGGTACGGAAGCCGGGCGGGGCCGCCGCGTCCGCCATCAGATAGGACGTCGTCAGGGCCGGGGCGACGAAGAGACCCGCGCAGGCGACGGCCAGGACCAAGGTACCGAGGCCCTCGGCGAGGCCCGCTCCGAGCAGGGTGAGGCCCAGAGCGCCGGTCAGCAGCGGCAGCCGTGCGCCGGGGGACGTGCGCCAGTCGACCGCGCCGTTCAGCAGGCCGCCCAGCGCGCTGCCCAGGGAGAGCGCGGCGAGCACCCAGGCCACCGCGCCCGCGCCGTGGTGGCGCTGCTCGGCGAACGCCATGACCAGGAGGTCGACCGCGCCGAGCGAGAGGCCGACGCCCGCCGCCACGACGACGGGCCGGGCGAGGGTCCGGGCGCCCCGCCACCGACGCCCTCCCTCCTTGGCTTTCGCCGCGGCCGGACGGACGCCCGCCACGACCGGGGACAGGACGAAGGCCAGGGTCCCGGACCACACCAGCAGGGCGCTGAGCACGACGGCCGCGGCAGGCGGCGCCGTCTGCACGACCGCGCCGACGAGCAGTGGCCCGGAGACGAAGAGGATCTCCTCCACGACGCCGTCCAGGCTGTAGGCGCGCTGCAACAGCCTTTCGTCCTGCGCCACTTCGCTCCACACGGCGCGCATCGTGGGACCGAGCGGCGGTGTGCAGGCACCGGCGGCGACCGCCAGCGTGCCGATCGCCGCCACCGGTGCGCCGGGACGCCAGGCGGTGACCGCGAAGGCCGTGAGCAGGCCCGCGTAGAGCGAGGCCATGGGGATGAGGGCGCGGCGGGCGCCGTGCCGGTCGATCAGCGCCGCCCGCGCGGGCGACAGGAACACGCTCATCGCGCCGAACAGCGCCATGACCGTGCCGGCCACGGCGTACGAACCGGTGGCGCGGGTGGTGGTGAGCATCATGGCCAGGGAGACGACGCCGTACGAGAGACGGCCGGTCATGGCCGCGAGGAAGGTGCGGCGGGCGTGGGGCAGGCGGAAGAGCGCGGCGTAGGACGGCCGCGGGGACGACGCAGACATGGGTGAGGTTCCTCAACAGCGAGGCGGGACAGGGGTCGCCTGAGTGCCGCGACGCCGCAGCCACGGTGCTGCGTTCACGTCGCGGGCCTGGGCGGGCCCTATGCCAAGAGGAGGAACACACCCTCAAAGTAACAGCGCCCACGGCAAGTCGGCCAGGCATTTCCCCGGCCTCGACGGCACCCCTGCCCTCGCCGTCGGCCTCGACCTCGCCCGGCCGCTCGGTGCCGCCCTCCGGGAACCCAGGAGCACCCGCCGGAGCCTGCCCCCGTCGCTTCCTCGCAGGCGCTCACCCCACACCGCGTCGCTCGCGAAAGGGGGCGCCCGGTCTGGGATGCGCTCCCGGGCGGAGTGGGCCGCGCCGCGCCGCACGGCATCGCGCCGGGCCGGCCCCGGAGTGCGGGGGCGCCCCAAGACGGGCGGGCGCGCAGCCCTGCTCAAGGTGCGGGGCCCGGGCAGAGCCGCGCGGGCCGGCTCCAGGGGGCTCACCCGGAGCCGGGCGGGTGCGCGGGCCGGCCCCGGAGTGCGGGGGCGCCCGAGTTGGGGGAGGTCAGTTCTCCTTCAGGCTTTCGATCAGGGAGTCCGCGGCCTTGTAGGGGTCCAGTTCGCCCGCGACGATGCGCTCCGCGAGGGCGCTCAGACGGCGGTCGCCGTGGAGGTCGCCGATACGCCGGCGCAGCGCGGTGACGGCGATCGTCTCGACCTCCTGGGACGCCCGGGCGAGCCGGCGCTCGGCCAGTACGCCGTGCTCCTCCATCCACGCCCGGTGCTTCTCCAGTGCCTCGACGACCTCGTCGATACCCTCGCCGCGTGCCGCGACGGTCTTGACGATCGGCGGGCGCCAGGCTCCCGGGCCGCGGGACTCCCCGAGGCTGAGCATGTGGTTGAGCTCGCGGGCGGTGGCGTCGGCGCCGTCACGGTCGGCCTTGTTGACGACGTACACGTCGCCGATCTCCAGGATTCCCGCCTTGGCCGCCTGGATGCCGTCGCCCATGCCGGGGGCGAGGAGGACGACGGAGGTGTCGGCCTGGGAGGCGATCTCCACCTCCGACTGGCCGACGCCCACCGTCTCGACCAGGATCACGTCGCAGCCCGCCGCGTCCAGGACACGGATCGCCTGGGGGGCCGACCAGGCCAGTCCGCCCAGGTGACCGCGTGTCGCCATCGAACGGATGTAGACGCCCGGGTCCGAGGCGTGGTCGGACATGCGGACCCGGTCGCCGAGCAGCGCGCCGCCGGAGAACGGCGAGGACGGGTCGACGGCCAGGACACCGACCCGCCTGCCCTGCCGCCGGTAGGCGCTCACCAGCGCCGACGTCGACGTCGACTTGCCGACGCCGGGCGAGCCGGTGAGCCCCACCACGTACGCGTTGCCGGCCAGGGGGGCCAGCGCGGCCATGACCTCACGGAGCTGCGGTGCCGCGCCCTCCACCAGGGAGATCAGCCGGGCCACCGCCCGTGGCCGCCCTTCCCTGGCCTGGGTCACCAGCGAGGAGACGTCCTGCATCACAGCTCCGTTCACGAGAGGTCGGTCGTACGAACGCGGGTCAGGCCTTGGCCACCCGCACGATCAGAGCGTCGCCCTGACCGCCGCCGCCGCACAGCGCCGCCGCGCCGACACCGCCGCCGCGCCGCTTCAGTTCGAGGGCGAGGTGCAGTACGAGCCGGGCGCCTGACATGCCGATCGGGTGGCCCAGGGCGATGGCCCCGCCGTTGACGTTCACCTTTTCCGTGGACACGCCGAGGTCCTTCATTGACTGGACCGCGACCGCCGCGAAGGCCTCGTTGATCTCGATCAGGTCGAGGTCCTCGACCTCCAGGCCCTCCTTCTTCAGGGCGTGCAGGATCGCGTTCGAGGGCTGCGACTGGAGCGAGTTGTCCGGGCCCGCCACGTTGCCGTGGGCGCCGATCTCCGCGATCCACTCCAGGCCCAGCTCCAGCGCCTTGGCCTTGCTCATCACGACCACGGCGGCGGCGCCGTCCGAGATCTGGGAGGAGGTGCCGGCGGTGATGGTGCCGTCCCTGGTGAAGGCGGGGCGCAGCTTGCCGAGCGACTCGGCGGTCGTCTCGGCGCGGATGCCCTCGTCCTTGCTGAAGACGACGGGCTCGCCCTTGCGCTGCGGGATCTCGACGGGTGTGATCTCCGCCTCGAAGATGCCGTTCTTCTGGGCGGCGGCCGCGCGCTGGTGGGAGAGCGCGGCGATCTCGTCCTGCGCCGGGCGCTGGATGCCGAGACGGGTGTTGTGCTTCTCCGTCGACTCGCCCATGGCGATGTTCTCGAAGGCGTCGGTCAGACCGTCGTGGGCCATGGCGTCGAGCATCTCGACGGCGCCGTACTTGTAGCCCTCACGGGACTTCGGGAGCAGGTGCGGAGCGTTCGTCATGGACTCCTGGCCACCGGCGACGACGATGTCGAACTCGCCGGCGCGGATGAGCTGGTCCGCGAGGGCGATGGCGTCGAGGCCGGAGAGACACACCTTGTTGATGGTCAGCGCCGGGACGCTCATCGGGATGCCCGCCTTGACGGCGGCCTGGCGCGCCGGGATCTGCCCTGCCCCGGCCTGGAGCACCTGGCCCATGATCACGTACTGCACCTGATCGCCGCCGATGCCCGCGCGGTCGAGGGCGGCCTTGATCGCGAAGCCACCGAGGTCGGCCCCGGAGAAGGACTTCAGCGAGCCCAGCAGCCGTCCCATGGGCGTACGGGCGCCCGCGACGATCACCGAGGTGTTGCTGTTCGTTCCAGACATGAGGTGCGATCCCCTTACCGGCTGCACAGCCGAGGAGTGAACGAGGGTTTACTGAGAATGTACTGAGCGGTAGGCCAGCCGTCATCCGGCCCGCAGTGTGATCGCGCGCACGTTGCGTAACCACGCCGGGAGCGCTGCACTGACTCCATGCTGACGCGAATCGACCACATCGGGATCGCCTGTTTCGACCTCGACGCCACTGTCGAGTTCTACCGTGCGACGTACGGCTTCGAAGTCTTCCACTCCGAGATCAACGAGGAGCAGGGCGTCCGGGAGGCCATGCTCAAGATCAACGAGACGTCCGACGGCGGCGCCTCCTACCTCCAGCTCCTGGAACCCACCCGCGAGGACTCCGCCGTGGGCAAGTGGCTGGCCAAGAACGGCGAGGGCGTGCATCACATCGCCTTCGGCACCGCGGACGTCGACGGTGACGCCGCTGACATCCGGGACAAGGGCGTCCGCGTGCTCTACGACCAGCCCCGGATCGGGTCCATGGGGTCCCGGATCACGTTCCTGCACCCCAAGGATTGCCACGGAGTACTGACAGAACTGGTCACTTCGGCGGCGGTTGAGTCACCTGAGCACTGACCTCCGTATATCTGGGCCGGTAGGGTTGGGCTCGGCCGTCGCCTTTCGCGGGGGACGGCCGTGGTCCTGGCGCCTTCCGGTGGGCGGGACCAAGGGCCGGGGTCCAGGTTTCGGGGGGCGAGCGTCGGGGCAGCAGCCCGTGCTCCGCCGTTGATCTGACACCATTCCCCGGGGGCCCCGTTCGGCGGAAGAACGGTGCTCGTTCGGAATTACATGCGACCAGGGGACGGATGGGACCGCGCAGTGCGGGGCTACGAACGCCAGGAGCGAGAGCCGGCGGCTGACGTCGACCACCTCTCTCGGTTCGAGGCCGAGATGGAACGGCTGAAGACCGAGCGGGAGAAGGCCGTCCAGCACGCCGAGGACCGCGGCTATCAGGTCGAGGTGCTGCGCGCCAAGCTGCACGAGGCGCGCCGCAGTCTGGCGACCCGTCCTGCCTACGACGGGTCCGACATCGGCTATCAGGCCGAGCAGCTGCTCCGTAATGCCCAGATGCAGGCCGACCAGCTGCGCGTCGACGCCGAGCGCGAGATCAGCCAGGCACGGGCGCAGACCCAGCGTCTTCTCCAGGAGCACGCCGAGCACTCCGCCCGGCTCCAGGCGGAGCTGCACCAGGAGGCCGTCACCCGGCGTCAGCAGCTCGACCAGGAGCTGGCGGAGCGCCGCCAGACCGTCGAGTCGCACGTCAACGAGAACGTGGCGTGGGCGGAGCAGCTGCGCGCCCGCTCCGAGTCCCAGGCCCGCCGGCTGCTCGACGAGTCGCGTGCCGAGGCCGAGCAGGCGCTCACCGCGGCCCGTACGGAGGCCGAGCGGGTCGCCGCCGAGGCGCGTCAGCGGCTCACCACCGACGCCGAGGCCGCCCGAGCGGAGGCCGAGGCGCTGCTGCGCCGTGCCCGCACGGACTCCGAACGCCTGCTGAACGCCGCCTCCACGCAGGCGCAGGAGGCCACCGACCACGCCGAGCAGCTGCGCAGCTCCACGGCGAGCGAGTCGGACAACGCCCGCCGCCAGGCCACCGAGCTGAGCCGGGCCGCCGAGCAGCGGATGAGCGCCGCCGAGACGGCACTGCGCGAGGCGCAGACCGAGGCGGACAAGGTCCTGAACGAGGCCAAGGAGGCCGCGGCCAAGACCATCGCGAGCGCCGAGTCCGTCAACGAACAGCGCACGCGGACGGCGAAGGAGCAGGTCGCCCGGCTGGTCGGCGAGGCCAACCAGGAGGCCGAGACCACCAAGTCCGACGCCGAGCAGATCGTCGCGGACGCCCGCAGCAAGGCCGAGACGATCGTCGCGGAGGCCGAGGAGAGCGCGCGCAGCCTCACCGCCGAGGAGACCGCCTCCCAGCTCGCCAAGGCGGCCCGGACCGCCGAGGACGTGCTCGACAAGGCGTCCGAGGAGGCCAAGCGGACAACGAAGGCGGCTTCCGAGGAGGCCGAGCGGATCCGCACGGAGGCGGAGACCGAGGCCGACCGGCTGCGCGCCGAGGCGCACGACATCGCCGTGCAGCTCAAGGGCACGGCGAAGGACGACACCAAGGAGTACCGCGCCAAGACGGTCGAGCTCCAGGAGGAGGCTCGCCGGCTGCGCGGTGACGCGGAGCAGCTGCGTTCGGACGCGGTCGCCGAGGGCGAGCGCATCCGCGCCGAGGCCAGGCGCGAGGCCGTCCAGCAGATCGAGGAAGGCGCGCGGACGGCCGAGGAACTGCTCGGCAAGGCGAAGGCGGACGCGGACGAGCTGCGCCAGGCCGCCACGGCGGACAGCGAGAAGGTCCGCGCCGAGGCCATCGAGCGCGCCACGACGCTGCGCCGGCAGGCCGAGGAGACGCTGGAGCGGACCCGCACCGAGGCCGAGAAGCACCGCGCGGACGCCGTCGAGCAGGCCGAGACGATCGCGGCCGACGCGGAACAGGCCGCCGAACGGCAGCGCGAGGAGACCGAGCGGGCCATAGAGGCCCGTCAGGCCGAGGCCGCCGAGGGACTGACCCGGCTTCACACGGAGGCCGAGGAGCGGCTGACCGCCTCCGAGCAGGCGCTGACGGACGCGCGCTCGGAGGCCGAGGGGATCCGCCGCGAGGCCGCCGAGGAGATCGACCGGCTGCGTTCGGAGTCCGCCGAGCGCATCCGTACGCTCCAGGCGCAGGCCGAGCGGGAGGCCGACCGGTTGCGCGACGAGGCCGCGGGTGACGCGGCGGCGTCCCGCGCCGAGGGCGAGGCCATCGCCGTACGGCTGCGTTCGGAGGCCATGACGGAGGCCGAGCGGCTGAAGTCGGAGGCCCAGGACAGCGCCGACCGGGTGCGCGGCGAGGCGCAGGCCGCGGCCGAGCGTCTGGCGGCCGAGAGTGCCGAGACGCTGGCCGCCGCCCAGGAGGAGGCCGCCCGCCGCCGCCGCGAGGCCGAGGAGACCCTCGGTTCGGCGCGCCAGGAGGCCGACCAGGAGCGCGAGCGGGCCCGCGAGCAGAGCGAGGAGCTCCTCGCGTCCGCGCGCAAGCGTGTCGAGGAGGCCCAGACCGAGGCCGTACGGCTGGTCGAGGAGGCCGACAGGCGCGCGACCGAGATGGTCACGAACGCCGAGCAGACCGCCCAGCAGGTGCGGGACTCGGTCGCGGGGCTGCACGAGACGGCGCAGGAGGAGATCACCGGGCTGCGCTCGGCCGCCGAGCACGTGGCGGACCGTACGCGGACCGAGGCGCAGGAGGAGGCGGACCGGGTCCGCGCCGACGCGTACGCCGAGCGCGAGCGGGCCTCCGAGGACGCGGCGCGGCTGCGACGCGAGGCGAACGAGGCGGCGGAGGCCGCGAGCGCGCTCGCCGAGCGCACGGTCGCCGATGCGATCGCGGAGGCGGAGCGGCTGCGCTCCGACGCCGCCGACCACGCCCAGCGGGTGCGCACCGAGGTGTCGGACTCCATCGCGAACGCCGACCAGGACGCCGCGCGCACCCGCGCGGACGCCCGGGAGGACGCGAACCGGATCCGCTCGGACGCCGCCACGCAGGTGGACACGCTGATCACCGAGGCGACGGCGGAGGCCGAACGGCTCGGTACCGAGACCGCGGCCGAGGCCGAGCGGGTACGCGCCGAGTCCGTGGCCAAGGCCGAGAAGCTCATCTCGGACGCGACCGGTGACGCGGAGCGGCTGCGCGCCGAGGCCGCCGACGCGGTCGGTTCCGCTCAGCACCACTCCGAGCGGATCCGTACCGAGGCCGAGCGTTTCAAGGTGCGGGCCACTGAGGAGGGCGAGCGGCGTACGACGGCGGCGCGCGAGGAGGCCGAGCGCCTGCTGGACGAGGCTCGCCGGGATGCCAACAAGAAGCGCTCCGAGGCGGCCGAGCAGGTCGACACGCTCATCACCGAGACCGCGTCCGAGGCGGACAAGCTGCTCGCCGAGGCGCAGCAGAGCGCGCAGAAGACGACGGCGGACGCCGAGTCGCAGGCCGACACGATGGTCGGCGTGGCGCGGGGCGAGGCCGAGCGGCTCGTCTCGGAGGCGACCGTCGAGGGCAACACCCGCGTGGAGCGGGCCCGTACGGACGCGGACGAGCTGCTGGTCGGCGCGCGCCGGGACGCGACGGCGATCCGGGAGCGGGCCGAGGAGCTGCGTGACCGCGTCACGTCCGAGATCGAGGACCTGCACGAGCGGGCGCGCCGTGAGTCGTCCGAGACGATGAAGAACGCGGGCGACCGCTGCGACGCGCTCATCAAGGCGGCCGAGGACCAGCTCGCCAAGGCCGAGGCGAAGGCCAAGGACCTGGTGGCGGAGGCGAACTCCGAGGCGAGCAAGGTCCGCATCGCCGCCGTGCGCAAGGCCGAGGGGCTCCTCAAGGAGGCCGAGACGAAGAAGTCCTCGCTCGTCGGCGAGGCGGAGAAGATCAGGTCCGAGGCGATCCAGGAGGCGAAGGCCGCCGTCGAGGAGGGCAAGCGCGACCTGGAGGTCCTGGTCCGCCGGCGTGAGGACATCAACACGGAGATCTCCCGTGTCCAGGATGTCCTGGAGGCGTTGGAATCTTTCGAGGCGCCTTCGGGTGGCAAGGACGGCGGGGTGAAGGCGGGGGCGGCCGCGGGGGCTACCCGATCGGGCGGCAAGGCTACGGAGAGCTAGCCGGAATCACGGGTTCCGCGCTTTGTGGGGGGTTTGTCACAGGTTCTGGCAAGCCTTCCCACAGTCGGCCACCCAAAAGGAGTGTCATTCTCCAGATCAAACACGTATCCGCTCGATGACACACCGCATTGCCCCCTAGGATTCCACCTATCACCTCACCGGTCTCATTCGACAGGAACCCCATGAGCGACACTTCCCCCTACGGCTTCGAGCTTGTGCGGCGTGGATACGACCGCGCTCAGGTGGACGAACGCATCTCGAAGCTCGTCTCCGACCGTGACAGCGCTCTGGCCCGTATCACCGCCCTCGAAAAGCGCATCGAGGAACTCCATCTCGAAACGCAGAACGCCCAGGCGCAGGTGAGCGACGCAGAGCCGTCGTACGCCGGTCTTGGCGCACGCGTCGAGAAGATCCTCCGCCTCGCCGAGGAGGAGGCCAAGGACCTGCGCGAGGAGGCCCGTCGCGCGTCCGAGCAGCACCGCGAGCTCGCCGAGTCGGCGGCTCAGCAGGTGCGCAACGACGCCGAATCGTTCGCCACGGACCGCAAGTCCAAGGCGGAGGACGAGGGCGTCCGGATCGTCGAGAAGGCCAAGAGCGACGCCTCCCAGCTCCGCTCCGACGCGCAGAAGGACGCCGCGTCCAAGCGTGAGGAGGCGGACGCCCTCTTCGAGGAGACCCGCGCCAAGGCCGCCCAGGCCGCCGCCGACTTCGAGACGAACCTCGCCAAGCGCCGCGAGCAGTCCGAGCGCGACCTCGCCTCGCGGCAGGCCAAGGCCGAGAAGCGCCTCGCGGAGATCGAGCACCGCGCGGAGCAGCTCCGTCTGGAGGCCGAGAAGCTGCGCACGGACGCCGAGCGCCGCGCCCGTCAGACGGTGGAGACGGCTCAGCGCCAGGCCGAGGACATCGTGGCCGACGCCAACGCCAAGGCCGACCGCATCCGCTCGGAATCCGAGCGCGAGCTGGCCGCCCTCACCAACCGCCGCGACTCGATCAACGCGCAGCTCACGAACGTCCGCGAGATGCTCGCGACGCTCACGGGCGCCGCGGTGGCCGCCGCCACCGGTCCGGCCGAGGACGAGCCGATCACCCGTGGGGTTCCGGCGCAGCAGTCCCGGTAGTCACACAGCACGACACCAGGGCCCGCTCCCTCTGCCGAGGGCGCGGGCCTTGCCGTCGGGTGGCAGGCCCCCAAGGGCCGTTCTAGCGTGGCCGCATGATCGAGCTCGAGGGGCTGACGAAGCGGTACGGCGAGAAGGTGGCGGTCAACAACCTCACCTTCACCGTCAGGCCGGGCATCGTGACCGGCTTCCTCGGGCCCAACGGCGCCGGCAAGTCCACGACGATGCGGATGATGCTCGGCCTCGACCGTCCCACCACGGGCGACGTACGGATCGACGGGCAGCACTACGACCATCTCAAGGACCCGCTGAAGTACATCGGCGCCCTGCTGGACGCCCAGGCCATGCACGGTGGCCGCAGCGCCTTCAACCATCTGCTCTGCCTCGCCCAGAGCAACGGCATCCCGAGGGCGCGGGTGCACGAGGTCCTGGACACCGTCGGCCTCACCGCGGTCGCGCGGAAGAAGGCGAAGGGGTTCTCGCTGGGCATGGGCCAGCGGCTCGGCATCGCGGGAGCGCTGCTGGGCGACCCGCGGATCCTGATGTTCGACGAGCCGGTCAACGGGCTGGACCCCGAGGGCATCCACTGGATCCGCAACCTGATGAAGTCCCTCGCCTCCCAGGGCCGTACGGTCTTCGTCTCCTCGCATCTCATGAGCGAGATGTCGCTGACCGCCGACCACCTCGTCGTCATCGGCCAGGGCAGGCTGCTCGCCGACACCTCGATGGCCGATTTCATCAAGCAGAACTCGCGCTCGTACGTCCGTGTCCGCTCCCCGCAGCGCGAGCGGCTGCTCAACGTGCTGAAGGGCGCGGGGATCACCGTCGTGCAGACGGGCAGCGGGGCGCTCGAGGTGGACGACGGGAGGCCGGAGCACATCGGTGAGCTGGCCGCGCAGCACCAGATCGTGCTGCACGAGCTGAGTCCTCAGCAGGCCTCGCTGGAGGAGGCGTTCATGCAGCTCACCGCGGAGTCGGTGGAGTACCACGCGCACACCGACGAGCCGGGGCGGCAGATCCCGCCGGGCCCACCGGGCATGCCGGGCGCGCAGGGTATGCCGGGCGCGCAGGGTATGCCGGGCGCGCAGGGCATGCCGGACCCGCCCCCCGCCCCGCGATGGGGCGGCGACTGGAAGAAGGGCTGACCATGGCGGCCACCCAGGTCCTCAGGTCCGAGTGGACCAAGATCCGGTCCGTGTCGTCCACGGTGTGGACGCTGAGCCTCGCGGCGGTCGTCACGATCGCTCTCGGCCTGCTCATCTCGGTCCTCTCCAACAACGAGTGGGACAACCTGAGCCCGCGCGACCGGCTGACGTTCGACCCCACGTTCATCAGCTTCGCGGGCATGACCCTCGGCCAGCTCGCGATGATCGTGTTCGGAGTGCTCGTCGTCGGCAACGAGTACAGCACCGGCATGATCCGCACCTCGCTCTCGGCGGTCCCCCAGCGCGGCACGTTCCTGTTCAGCAAGGTCGCGGTGGCGGCCGGCCTCGCCCTGGCCGTCGGCATGATCACCAGCTTCATCACGTTCTTCGTGGGCCAGGCCGCGCTCGGCACGCACAGGGCGTCGATCAGCGATCCCGGCGTACTGCGCGCGGTGATCGGCGGGGGGCTCTACATGACTCTCATCGCCGTCTTCTCGATGGGGGTCGCGGCGATGCTGCGCTCTCCGATGCTCTCGCTCGGCATCCTGATGCCGTTCTTCTTCCTGATCTCCAACATCCTGGGCGCCGTGTCCGCGACCAAGAAGGTCGGCCGCTATCTCCCCGACCAGGCCGGCAGCAGGATCCTGCGGGTGGTGACACCTCTCGACGACACTCCCTACGGCCCCTGGGGCGGCCTCGGCATCATGCTGCTGTGGGTGGCCGTGGCACTGGCCGGCGGCTACGCCCTGCTCAAGAAGCGGGACGCGTAGGGACTCCGGCTCCGGCAGGTTCCCCGCCCGGGCCGGAAGGTTCGTCCCCGTCCGGATCTGAGGGATCGTCGCCGTCGGGGCCGGGGGGCTCATCGCCGTCGGGGTCTGGCTCGTCCCCTCCCAGGCCCCGACGAGGGCTCGTCCCCTCCCGGGCCAGGCGGCTCGTCGCCGGCCGGGTCCGGGGGCTCCTCGCCGTCGGGGCCGGGAAGCTCGTCGCCGTCCGGACCTGGGGACGGCTCATCCCCTCCCTGACCCGGCGGCTCCTCGCCGACAGGGCCGGGTGGTTCCTCCCCGCCCAGGTCGGGCGGTTCCTCCCCGCCCAGGCCCGGAGGCGCTTCCCCGGCTGGGGAAGGGTGGATCAGTCCGTCGAAGTCGGGCCACCCCTCCCACTGCCACACGTCCTTGCCGAGGTCCGGCTGGAGCGGCACGAACCGTCCGAGTTCGAAGTCCCCGTCCGCGTCCCCGTCCGCCAGGTCGAACCAGCACTCGTCGGCGACCTCGGTGCCGAGTCCGACGGTCCGCGCGGTCAGCCGGACGAGAAGCTTCACCCCGGACGAGCGGGAGAGGTCCTTGCCCTGGATCTCGCGGAACGGCAGTTCGGTCACCGGCGCCTCGACCGGTATCCAGACGGTGAAGGGCGCCCCTCTCTCGACCGCGAGCCAGCTCCGCTCGTCGGCCGGCTCGCCCTGCGCGTCCAGAACCTTCAGCCACTGCTTGTAGATGACGAGGCTCTGGTCGTGCGGGGAGGTCTCCAGGTAGCGCAGATGGGCGCGGGCCCGCAGGTCGACGACCGACAGATTGTCGAAGCGGTTGTAGAAGCGGACGGCGATGATGGCGTCGTCGCTGTCCGCGTGCCGCCGCGAGTAACCGGGGAAGTCGGCGGTCCAGGCGTGCGAGATGCTGGCCTTCTTCCGCCACACGAAGGGCCGCAGCGCGAACAGCTTGATCAGGGCGATGCCGAGCAGCACCGCCGGCACCAGCGCGCCGGTCACCGAGGCGAGCGTGGCGAGCAGCTGATGGGCGGTGCTGTCGGGTTCGGGGTTGAGACTGTCGGTGCCGACGCAGGCCCGCAGCACCCCCAGACTGAGATCGAGGAGCCGCTCCCCGTCCGAGAACCGGTCCGCCATCGAACGCGGCGAGTCCTCGGTCAGTGTCCACGCCGCCGCCACGACGACCGAGAGTCCGGCCAGCGCGCCGAGCGCCATCAGCAGCAGGGCGTGGACGGTGCGTCCCGCGATCCACCAGCGAACGGACATGCGGTACTGCGGATGCGCCGATCCCCGTGCCGATGCGCGCGTCAATACGCGGGCCCATCTTCCCGTTCGCGTCCGGCCTTGCCTCAACAGCCTCAACTCGCCTCCCCCGTAACCGAATTCGCCCCCACCCATACAATAAGGGCGACATCATTCCCGGTGCCGGTTCAGGCCAACCGCGCTCCGCCGGGGAGACCGGGGCCCACGCCGGGTACATCTCGGGTGAAGGCCCAGGTTCATCTCGCGTGAAAGGCTGTGCCCGCATGCGCGCGACACCACCCCCGGAGGGCGTCACCGTGACGACGAAGGACCGAAGCCTCGAGGCACTGGGCCTGAGCGACGTGCCCGCGAAGAAGCCCCTCACCTACCCCGGCCGCCCCACCACCGAGCCCTCCCTGCTGACCGGCGGAGAGCTGCTCCAACTCGACGTGCGGCCGCTGCGGCTCGGCGAGTGGTTCGTGGAGGAGCGCCAGGCGCAACAGCGGCTGGACGAGGCCCTGGCCGACCTGGGCCAGGTGGGCACCGGGCTGCGTCACCCGGTCATCGCCGTCGGCTCGAACGCCTCCCCCGGGCAGGTCGCCCACAAGCTGACCCGGCTGGGCATCCCCGCGACGGTGCCGATGGTCCCGGTACGGGTGCGCGGAGTCGGCGTGGGCTGCTCCGGGCACATCAGTCCGGCGGGCTACGTGGCCGGGACGCCGTACGTGGACCGGAGCGCGGAGACGACGCTCGTGGTCACCTGGCTGGACTCGACGCAGCTCAAGGCCGTCGACGACACCGAGTTCCCCGACTACCGGCGGGCGATACTCCCCGGCGACGCGTTCACGATGACGATGCCGTCCGGGGAACGGCTCGGCGGGGCGTACATCTACTTCAGCGCGCACGGTGTGCTCGCCGAGCCGGAGACCGGCCGGCCCCGCCCGGGCGGCGGCGACCAGTCCGAGCTGCTGGCCGCCCTGCTGTCCGGATCCGAGCGCCTGCGGGACCTGCTCGGGCCCGACCCTGCGGCCTGGGTGCGCCGCGCGGGCGCCGACCGGTCGCTGCGCGAGGCGGGGACGCTGATCTTCGGCGAGGAGGGCTGGGTGCTGCCGCAGACCGACTTCCTGCCCTACCTCGACGACTCGGCCGAGCTGCGGCTGTACGACGACCTTCCGCCGCTCGACGATTCCCTGCCGGAGCGCCCCTGAGATTCACCGTCCGGCGGGCCGGGCGCGAATTCCCTTTCCCCTTGATCAAGAAAGACGGGTACCTGACAGGACACCCGTACGAAACGTCGCCCTCTACTGGATCTTTCACCAGCCGATGGGCGTGACTTTACTTCCCCTTGAGTGGAACCGTCGGCGCCCGGATATCCTCCTAAGCCTTACGGGGGCGTGCGCCCCGAGGTCCTGAACCTTTCGATGGGTGCGGAGAATGATCGAGGCAGTCGGCCTGACGAAGCGCTACGGCGCCAAGACAGCCGTGTACAACCTTTCCTTCCAGGTCCGGCCGGGTGCCGTCACCGGGTTCCTCGGGCCCAACGGCTCGGGCAAGTCGACGACGATGCGCATGATCCTCGGCCTCGACAACCCGACCTCCGGGCAGGTGACGATCGGCGGTTTCCCCTACCGCAGGCTGCCGAACGCACCCCGTCAGGTCGGCGCGCTCCTCGACGCCAAGGCCGTCCACGGCGGCCGGAGCGCGCGCAGCCACCTGCTGAGCCTGGCCCAGCTGTCGGGCATCCCGGCCCGCCGCGTGGACGAGGTGCTCGGCGTCGTCGGTCTCCAGGAGGTGGCGCGAAAGCGCTCCAAGGGCTTCTCGCTCGGCATGGGCCAGCGCCTCGGCATCGCCGCCGCGCTCCTCGGCGACCCCCAGGTGCTGCTCTTCGACGAGCCGGTCAACGGCCTCGACCCCGAGGGCATCCTGTGGGTGCGCAACCTGATGAAGGCGCTCGCCGCGGAGGGCCGCACGGTCTTCGTCTCCTCGCACCTGATGAGCGAGATGGCGCTGACCGCCGACCACCTCATCGTGATCGGCCGCGGCCAGCTGCTGGCCGACCAGACCATCAAGGACTTCATCTCGCACAACTCGGCCGACTTCGCCCGGGTGCGCACCCCCGACACCGAGCCGCAGCAGCGCGAGAAGCTGACCGCCGCGCTGACCGAGGCCGGTGGCCAGGTGCTGCCCGAGCAGGACGGCGCGCTGCGCGTCACCGGCCTGCCCCTCCCCCGCATCAGCGACCTCGCGCACTCCTCCGACGTCCGCCTGTGGGAGCTGTCGCCGCACCAGGCCTCGCTGGAGGAGGCGTACATGCGGATGACGCAGGGCGCCGTCGACTACCGCTCGACCGTGGACCAGAAGGCCGGGCTCCAGCAGCAGCTGCCGCCGGGCGCCATGCCGCCGCCGCAGATGCCGGTGGCGGGCCAGGGCCAGCCCGGCTGGTACGCGCCCCTGCCGCCACAGCAGGGCGGGCAGCCGTTCGCCATGCCGCAGGCCGCGCCCCACGGTGCTCCCGCGGCCCCGGGCGCGCCCGCTCCCGGCCCGTACGGCGCTCCGGCCGCCCCCGGCGCCCCGGCCGTCAACCCGTACGCCCAGGCCCCCGCCGGACCGCCGGCGCCCGTCGCCGCGCCCGCACCGGCTCCCGCGGCCGAGGCCGTCCCCGAGTCCGCATCCACGCCCGCGCCCGCCGCCGACCTGACCAAGCCCGAGGACGCCCGATGAGCACGCCCCAGCCCCCGATGCCGCAGCAGGCCGGCGCTGCCCCCAACTGGCAGGCTGCGCCCGGCACTTCGTACACCTCGCCGATCCCTGTCACCCGCACCCACCTCGGGCATGCGCTCAACTCCGAGTGGACGAAGATCAAGTCGGTGCGCTCCACGATGTGGACGCTCGGCACCTTCCTGCTCCTGGTGATCGGCATCGGTTTCCTGGTCGCCGCGCAGACCACCAACGAGGACTTCCGGGACATCCCGTTCACGGTCCCCGCGTTCATCGGTCTGCTGCTCGGCCAGCTCTGCCTGCTCACGCTGGGCGTGCTGGTGGTCTCCTCCGAGTACGGCACGGGCATGATCCGTACGACGTTCACGGCCTCGCCGCAGCGGTACCGGGTGCTCGCCGCCAAGCTGATCATCTTCTTCGCGGTCGCGTTCACCATCTCGGCGCTCTCGATCGGGCTCATCGGTCTGTTCACCGCGAGCCTGCACAGCGGCGACGCCCACGCCCCGTGGGTCGGCACCGTCTTCATGGGCGCGCTGTACGTCTCGCTCCTCGGCGTGCTCTCGCTCGCGGTGGGATCGATGCTGCGCCACTCGGCGGGCGCGATCACCACGATGCTCGGCATCGTGCTGCTGCCGTCGATCCTGCCCGCGTTCCTGATGATGTCCGACACCCTGCGGACGATCGGCGAGAAGATGCAGGAGTACGCGGCCATCAGCTCGCTCGCCCGGGTCTTCCGGCTGGACAGCGAGAGCGGCAACGGCGCCGCCCAGCTCGGCCTGCTCGCCGCGGTCACGGCTGCGGCCGTCGCCGCCGCCTTCGTGCTGCTGGAGCGCCGCGACGTCTGACGCCCGCGCCCGCCCGGCGGCCCGAGGCCGTACGGCGCGAGCCCGACCGGCCGAAGGCGCCTAGAACCTCGGCGCGTTACGGGACCGCTGCACCCTCGAGGTGCGGCGGTCCTTCGCGTTCCAGCAGGCCTTGTGCCAGTGCCGCCGCTCGTCGACGCCGGAGTGCTCCGGCCAGGCCACCACGTGCGGCACCCCGGAGGGGATCAACTGGTCGCAGCCGGGACAGCGGTAGGTCTTTCCCTGCGTGTTCGCGCCCGCCACGTGGCGCACGCTCCACTCGTCGCCCTGCCAGCTCTCCGTGGACTGCCAGCCGCCGTAACGGTCCGACGAGTCCTCCTCGGGGCTCATGCCGGACGAGCCGGCATCCTTCGGACGGTTGCGACGCGGGGACAAGGGACACCTCACGGAGCTATACAGGGAGCAGGGGCCGACTCCAGCCTACGCGGGACGCTCACGGGTACGCGTACTCCGCCAACCCGCACAGATCCCCCTTCGGACGATCCTCGGGTGGTCTTCGGACAGCCCAATTCCCAGACAATCCGCAAATCCCTCCGCAAGGCCGTGTCTTCGGCACGTGTCAGGCGGTTATGCCGGGTGGGGGAGCTCCGTGTCGGAGCCGAGGAAGCAGGAAGTTCGATGCACGTTGGAAGCTTTGTACTGGCCGCCCAGTTCCCTGGCCAGGGCCAGGGAGAGGCCCTGCACCGCGCGGTGCGGTCGGCCGAGGTCGCCGAGGAGGCCGGGCTCGACGCGGTCTGGCTGGCCGAACACCATTTCGTACCGTACGGGACATGCCCGTCGGCCATCACACTCGCCGCGTATCTGCTCGGCCGCACCGACCGGATCCGGGTCGGCACGGCGGTCAGCGTGCTGCCCACCGTCCATCCCGTCGCCCTCGGCGAACAGGCGGCCCTGCTGCATCTGACGTCCGGCGGGCGGTTCTCGCTGGGGGTGGGCCGCGGGGGCCCCTGGGTCGACCTGGAGGTCTTCGGGGCGGGCCTCGCAGCGTACGAACACGGGTTCCCTGAGTCACTCGATCTGCTGATCCGCTGGCTCCGCGACCCGACCGTCGCCGGCACCTCCGAGCGGTTCCCGTTCCGTGAAGTCCCCGTCGTACCACGCCCGTCGGAGGCACTGTGCGGCGCTCCGGGCCCCGAGGTCGTCGTGGCGTGCACCTCGCCCGCGAGCGTCCGGCTCGCTGCCGAGCGCGGGCTGCCGATGCTTCTGGGCATGCACATCGGGGACGAGGAGAAGGCCGAAATGGTCGCGCTGTGGAGGCGGCACGCGCGCACGGCGGGCCGCCCGACGGAGGAGATCCTCACGGCCGCCCATGTCTCCGCGGGCGTCTGCCAGATCGCGGACCGCCGCACCGACGCCGTCGAGACGCTCGTCAAGGCGATGCCGGGCTGGCTGAAGCAGGGCCTGGACGCCCATGTGACGGTCGACGGCCGCGCCCGCTCGATGCGGGACCCGGTGGCGTACACCGAACTGCTCTGCGGGCTGCACCCGGTGGGCACCCCACGGCTGTGCGCCGACCGGCTCGCGGCGACCTCGGAACGGACCGGCATCGCACGCTTCGCCCTGCTCGTGGAGGGTTCGGGCGACCTGGCGGCGACCGAGGAGAACGTACGGCGGCTCGGGGCCGAGGTGCTGCCCCAGCTCAGGTGACCGTACGAGGTCCGGCCCGGCGGGCCGGACACACGGGGAGCTTGCCGCCCCAGTACCAATGCACCTCCCGCGTACGGAGCGGCAAGCAATGCGGCATCAGTGCGTCAGCAGTCCCTGAACTCCGGGGACTGGTTGAGCAGCTGACTGCGGACCGAGGTGAAGCGTGCCAGCGTGTCGTCCACCGAGTCGTCCAGTGGGAACACCGCCACCCGGTGGCAGTTCTGGAAGGCCAGCCGCACTCCGAAGTGCCGCTGCAGCGCGCCGCGTATCGCGTCACTCGCGAGCGCACGCAGCAGCTGGCCACGTGCCTGCTCGTCCGGCGGAGGCGTCTGGTTGTCGGCGAAGTTGCCGCCGTCCACCTTCAGCTGGGCCACCAGGGAGCTGATCATCTCCCACGCGTAGGGCAGGGAGGTCCGGACGCAGTCGACGAATTCAGCTTCATCGACCTCGCCTCGCTCGGCCTGTTGGAGTAGGGCCGGTGAGACGTCGAGCGACATGGGTACTCCTCTCGCACCCCCATACCTCGGGGGTTGCCGGACAGGGACGGGGGTCGCGATATCGAACACGCTGAGTACATGCATCGCGACCTCCCGTTCATACGGTAAGCATCGGCAGGTGACGGCACCAGGAGAATGGGCACATAGCGAACTCCCGGTAGGCCGACAATCGGCCACGGCGGAACAGGGGATCTTCAGGATCAATGGGGTGACCCGCGGAAACGCCGGCCGGGCCGGGCGACGGAAGCCGTGGGGGCAAATGGGGCGAACCGCTGGTTCCTCGTCAAGGCCCCGCCCGGGCGGAGGATGCGGGCCCGGCACGAGAATCGCGTGCACCACCGCCGGTCGAGTAGCGTTGCCGACCATGCGTCTCGTCATTGCCCGCTGTTCCGTGGACTACGCGGGCCGGCTCACCGCCCATCTCCCGTCGGCTCCCCGCCTGATCCTCGTGAAGGCGGACGGCAGCGTCTCCATCCACGCGGACGACCGGGCCTACAAGCCCCTCAACTGGATGTCGCCGCCCTGCACACTGAAGGAGGGGTCAGGCGACGACGAAGGCACCTGGACCGTCATCAACAAGGCGGGCGAGAAGCTCATCATCACGATGGAGGAGATCCTCCACGACTCCTCGCACGAACTCGGCGTGGACCCCGGCCTGATCAAGGACGGCGTGGAAGCGCACCTCCAGGAGCTGCTCGCCGACCGCATCGAGACCCTCGGCGAGGGCTACTCGCTCATCCGCCGTGAGTACATGACGGCCATCGGCCCGGTCGACATCCTGTGCCGGGACGCCGAGGGGCGGACCGTCGCCGTGGAGATCAAGCGCCGCGGCGAGATCGACGGCGTGGAGCAACTCACGCGCTACCTGGAGCTGTTGAACCGCGATCCGCACCTCGCGCCGGTCCGCGGCGTCTTCGCCGCCCAGGAGATCAAGCCCCAGGCCCGCGTCCTCGCCACCGACCGCGGCATCGGCTGCACGGTCCTGGACTACGACGCCCTGCGCGGCATCGAGGACGACAAACTGCGGTTGTTCTGATCCCCGCGTTCCCTTGCGGCAGAGGGCCGGGTCCGCCATCGGACCCGGCCCTCTCCCTTGTTCCCTGCGGTCCGGCCGTACGCGCGGACCGTACGGTCAGATCACCGTGCCGCTCGGCGACGCCGTGGCGGAGCCGGTGCCGGCGGCCGCGCTGCCGTCCGGCGCCGCGGCCGTGGTGTGCGGCGAGCCGCTCGGCACGGGGCCGCTCGCGGAGTCCGAGGTGGCCGGGCTCGACGACGAACTGACCGACGGTGATGCGGACGGCGACGGGCTCGTGGAGGACTCCGACGGCGAGGGGCTAGACGGCTTGGGGGTCGGCGACGGCCGGTGCGTGGGCCGCTTCGACGTCGACGGGGACGGCGACTTCGAGGGCCCGCTCGTGCCGGCGCGCGTCCCGCTCGGTTCGCCGGTCGGCCGGCGGCTCGCCGTGGCCGAGGGTGTCGGGTCGTCCGTGGTGCCGTACGTGCCGTCGGGGCCCGGGTCGGTGGGCTTGGCCACGGCGCTCGGAGAGGAGTCGTCGCCCTTCTTCGGCGTGTCCGCCCCCAGGCTGTCGTCCTGGGCGTCCTGGGTCGCCGACGGGTTGCCGCCGACCTTCCCGGACGGGGTGTCGTCGTTGTGGTCCGAGGTCGCGCCGAGGGTCACCACGGTCCCGAGGACGGCGACGAGGAGCGCTCCCGCGCCGACGGCCACCAGGTTGCGCCGGGTACCGGCGACCAGCCTCCCCGCGACGCTCCGCGGCCCGGCCGCGGGAATGCCGGGGCCGCCCGGATGGGCGAGCACCACCGTTTCGCCCGACGGGTCGGTGGCCGCGTATCCGGCCGGAACGCCGCCGGGGGGCGACATCGACTCGTCGTGACGCGCGTCGGGCACCGCTTCGCCCGCCGGAGTGCGCCCGCCGGTGAGCTGAAGGGTTCCTGAGCGGTCGGTGATCAGCGCGAGGGCGCGGCGGCCGGCCGTGATGCCGCGCTTGTCGGCGAGCTCGCCGCGCATGGCGACGGAGGCCTCCAGCTCGGCGCGGGCCCGGTCCAGCTGGCGGCCGCAGAGCGCGAGGACACCCAACTCGTGGTGGAAGTAGGCCTGTTCCGCGACGTCGCCGGCCAGCTCGGAGGCCTCGACACCGAGACGCAGGACGCGTTCCCAGGCGCTCCAGTGGAGCCCCGAGGCGAAGGCGGGCGCCGCCGTGCGGGCGAGCCGGACGGAGACGCTCTCGTCGTTCTCGTCCAGCGGGGCGGTGGTGACCGGTACGAGCACGTCGAGGGCGGCGAGCACCGCGTCGGCCTCGGCGCAGACCCGCTCCGGGGTGACCGAGGGGTGCCCTGCCCACCAGGCGTAGTGCCGGGCGGCGGCCAGCGCGCTCTCCTGGAGCGTGTCCGCGTATCCGGAGACCTCCAGCTGGGCCTGCACCCCGGCGGCGAGCCGGTAGCGGGGGCCGACCGGGGAGACCAGCGCGGAGGCCGCGAGCTCGGAGAGCGCGGCGTCGGCGTGGGTGTCGCCCACGAGCGCGGGCAGATGGGCCTGGTGGGGCACCTCACCGCCGAGCGAGACGGCGAGACGCAGGGTGGCGCGCGCCGACTCGGTGAGGCGGGAGGCGAGCAGCGCGGCGGGCGCGGCGCCCTCGGCGAGGGAGGGCAGCGGCACGTCGGCGCCGTCGCCGGTCTCCAAGGGCGTGTCGGCCGGGGCCTGCTGGAAGACCCCGTAGTCGTCGAAGGCCTCTTCCCGGGCCTGGAGCCGGTCGCGCTGCCTCAGCAGCGCTCCGGCCTGTATGAAGCGCAGGGGCAGTCCCTCGGACTCGAACCAGAGGTCGCCCGCCCAGTTCGACTCGTCCTCGCTCAGGACGCGTCCGACGGCGCGCTCCAGCAGTTCGAGTCCGCCGCTGCGGTCGAGGCCGCCGAGGAGGATCTCCTCGACCTCGGCGTCGGCCGACGGGGCCGGTATGTCGGGGGTGGCCGCGATCGCGAAGGCGCACTCGGGAGTCGCGTCGAGCAGCCTGTCGAGGGCGCTGCCCCCGATCTCCGCGTCGTCGAGGACGACGACCGCGCCGATCTCGCGGACGAGCAGAAGCAGTTCGTCGTGGTCCGGGCGGTACTGAGGGGCTTCGTAGACGGTGGCGAAGAGGTCGTGCAGCACGTCGCTCGCGGTGCGTCCGTAGCCGGAGAGGCGGACGACGCCGTCGGGGGCGAGGTCCGCGCAGTCGTCGGCGACGGCGTCCAGGAGGACGGTGCGGCCCGATCCCGAGGGGCCGGTGAGCCGTACCGAGCGTCCGCGCGCGAGGAGGCGTACGAGCTGTTCGCGCTCCTCTTGGCGTTCGAGAAGCGGCAGCCGGGGCTGCGCCGGGCCGGGCGGTACGGGCGGCTGGGCCGCGCGGGCCAGTTCGGCGCGTTCGGCGGCCCCGCGCTTGGCCGGCGGCTTCGGCCGCTCGTGCGGCGGGCAGTTCTCGATCTCGCTGCCGTCGACGGGGTTGACGGTGAGCGCGAATTCGCCCGTGACAAGCCTGGCCGTGCGGACGGGCGCGGGTTTGTGCTGTCCGAGGTCGGCCGCGAGCGGGTCGCGTGACGGGCGCGGGCGGGTCGCCTGGCCGTCGTCGTCCTGGCCGTACTCCTCGGAGCCCCGGTCGATCGGGTCCATGTTCCAAGCCCCCCACAAGCGTCGAATGCCGATGCCCTCCCGGCCTGGCTGCACACCGCTTCGTCGCTTCTGGTCCGGTGCCCGCTCGTAGGGTTTCGGTCGGCGGGCAGCCGAACCCTAAACCTTCGCACAGTATCTACGAACAGGCGGGGTACCGCGCCGTCCGAACAGTCACAGCTTCGTGAGGATTGTGCACGTGGCACGCTCGGTGCGCCGGTCAGGGCACGTGCGCCGTCGCGCACGCGGAGCGGCACGGGCGCGCGCCCGGCTCACACCCGGGGCAGGGACTCGACCCCGATGCCACCCTCGATCGCCAGGATCCGGTGCAGCCGGGTGGCCACCAGGAGGCGCTGCATCTGCGGCGGCACCCCACGCAGTACGAGCCGTCGGCCGCACCGCCCGGCCCGTCGGTGGGCCCCCATGATGACACCGAGGCCGGTGGCGTCCCAGGAGTCCAGCTCGGACAGATCCAGCACGAGGTCGCCGGCTCCGTCGTCGACGGCCGAGTGCAGGACCGTACGGGCGTCCGCCGCGCTGCGCACGTCGAGGCGGCCCCCGACGACCAGCTCGGCGTGGTCGCCCCTGATGTACATATGCGCTCCCCGAGAATGCGTCTCGTAACTCCGCGTGTGTCTGCGTCTTCGCGTCTGCATGTTGTGCATGGTCTGACTGCCTGAGGGCCGCGCAGGTTGCCGTCTGTAAGCGAACCGATACCGAATTCACCTCATGGAGTGACATCCACGAGGTGTTCACGGTGTCCGTGGCACATGCGGCGACCGGATCCCGGCCGCCGCATGATCATTCAGTGCTTGTAGAAGCCCTGCCCGCTCTTGCGCCCGATGTCACCGGCGTCAACCATCCGGCGCATCAGTTCCGGCGGCGCGAACTTCTCGTCCTGGGTCTCGGTGTAGATGTTGCCGGTGGCGTGCAGCAGGATGTCGACGCCCGTGAGGTCGGCCGTGGCCAGCGGGCCCATGGCGTGGCCGAAGCCCAGCCGGCAGGCGAGGTCGATGTCCTCGGCGGTGGCCACGCCCGACTCGTACAGCTTCGTCGCCTCGACGACGAGGGCCGAGATGAGGCGGGTGGTCACGAAACCGGCGACGTCGCGATTGACGACGATGCAGGTCTTGCCGACGGACTCGCTGAACTCCCGCGCGGCGGCGAGCGTTTCGTCGCTCGTCTTGTAGCCGCGGACCAGCTCGACGAGCTGCATCATCGGCACCGGCGAGAAGAAGTGCACACCGACGACGCGCTCCGGGCGCTCCGTGGCCGCCGCGATCTTGGTGATCGGGATCGCGGAGGTGTTGGAGGCGAGCACGGTGTCGGGGCGGACGATCTTGTCCAGGGCCTGGAAGATCTCGTGCTTGACCTCGAGCTTCTCGAAGACCGCCTCGACGACGATGTCCGCGTCGGCGGCCGCGTCCAGGTCCGTGGTCGCCGTGATGCGCGCGAGCGCGGCGTCCGCGTCGGCCGCTTCCAGCTTGCCCTTGCTCACGAACCTGTCGTACGAGGCCCTGATGCCGTCGAGACCGCGGTTCAGCGCCTCGTCGGTGACATCGCGCAGAACGACGTCCCAGCCCGCCTGCGCGGAGACCTGGGCAATGCCGGACCCCATGAGTCCGGCTCCGATGACGGCGAGCTTCCCAGCCACTCAGACTCCCTTAACACGCTGCTTGTGTATGCCTCTTCGGCGGAGAGTAGCGTTCGGAAGGGGGTGGGAAACCCGTAAGTAACGCGTGTCACGGTCTCAGGGCGTGAGACGCCGGTCACGTCCGGTCCCGGGTCGTCGCCGGGCCGGGCGGGAGGCCCCGGGCACGTCCGGTCCGACGGCCGCCGCGGGGCCCCGCGGGAGACACCCGGCACGTCCGGCCGGGCAGCCGTCGCGGGGCCACAGGTCATCCGGCCGCTCGTACGGCGTAGTTGAGGACCTTCGCGCTCAGCAGCTCCTCCATGTCGTCGAGGAGCACGAGCATCTCCCGTGACACTTCGTCCGGATCGCGGCCGGCCATCATCTCGCTGCCGATGGCCGACACGACGGTCTGGTGCACCCAGTTGATCTGACCCGCGACGAGACCGGGCAGCGGGTCCCCGGGCGGCGCACCGCTCTCCTCGCGCAGCGACTCCTCCAGGTTGACGAGGATGTCCTGGCCCAGCGCCCACAGCCGCGAGCGGAGCGCGGGAGCCTCGTGGACGACCTGCATGAATCGGGCGTAACCCGCCATCAGGCCGAGCCGGGGAGAGACCGCCTCGACCTCCTCGCGCAGTTCGCGCAGGACGGCGGCGGCGGCCGACTCGCCCTTCGCGCGGCCGCGCACCCAGGGGGCGAGCCGGTCGGCGACGCCCGCGGAGCGGTCGAGGAAGAGGTCCTCCTTGGCCGGGAAGTAGTTGTAGACGGTGTTCACGGAGACGTTCGCGGCGTCCGCGATCTCCGCGACCGTCACCGCATCGAAGCCGCGCTCCAGGAACAGACCCGTGGCGACATCGGAGATGTACTGCCTGGTCTGCCGCTTCTTCCGCTCTCTGAGTCCCTCGGCCATGTCCGCATCGTAGCTTTCGCTGGACCTTCTGAATTTTTGGAGTCATTGCAAAATTACAGGGACTCTGTTTTTCTGGGCGCATGGCAATCATCAGCACGGCAGGTCCGGCCCGTACCTTCCGGACCAAGCAGGGACCGGTGGAGGCGGTGCGGGGCGTCGATCTCACGGTGCGCCGGGGCGAGATCCTCGGCCTCCTCGGCCCGAACGGCGCGGGCAAGACCACCACTCTCCGGATGCTCACCACCCTGCTCACGCCCACCGGCGGCGCGGCCACCGTCGCCGGCTGCGACCTGGCCGGCGACCCGGCCGGCGTGCGCCGCGCCTGCGGCTACGTGGCCCAGTCGGGCGGGGTCGACCCGCAGGTGACGGTGCGGGAGGAGCTCGTCACCCAGGGGCGGCTGTACCGCCTGCCGAAAGCGCGGGCGGCCGAGCGGGCCGAGGAACTGGCGGACGAACTCGGCCTCACCGAGGTGCTCGACCGCAGGACGGCCGTGCTCTCCGGGGGCAGGCGGAGGCGCCTCGACATCGCGCTCGGCCTCACCCACCGGCCCCGGGTCCTCTTCCTCGACGAACCGACGACCGGCCTCGACCCCGCCGGCCGCGCCGGCCTCTGGGATCTCGTCCGCCGGCTGCGCGACACGCACGGCACCACGGTCTTCCTGACCACCCACCACCTGGACGAGGCGGACGCGCTCGCCGACCGGCTCGTGATCGTCGACCGGGGCGTGGTGGTCGCCGACGGCACGCCCGGCGCCCTGAAGCTGGCCCACGGCGGCTCCCTCGACGCGACCCTCCAGGACACGTTCCTCGCCATCACCGGCCGCCGCCCCAAAGCCGCCGGAACCACCCCCCAGGGACTGTCTGACAATTCCCGTCTGCCCTGCGACGCCATGCACGCTCCCCCAAGCTCTTCGAGCAGGGGGCACCCCCACTCGCCGCACCGGCCCCAGGCCCGAGTACATCCAGTACACGGGCCTGGGGCCGGCACGCCGAGAGCACGCACCTGACGCCGCCGGGCCGCCCTTCGGGCGACGACGCGAATTGTCAGACAGGCCCTAGTACTCCAGCAGTACTTCGTGGCTTGACCTGGGGAAACGTCGAGCGGTGGGAGTGTAGCGGGCAGGATGCCGTCACGGACGGCTTCTGCCC
>NZ_JBEXGX010000042.1:0-64125 GCF_040607495.1 Streptomyces sp. NPDC005281
CCGCTGGAACAACTCCCACAACTCATCCGGCACCAGCCGCTCAACGATCGAAACCACGATCGACAGCCTATCGAACCAAATGAGATGACTTCTTAGCCGCCACGGCCGATGCGGCCGATTTCCCGCCCCTCCCCTCCCTTCCGGACACCCCACGGGCCAAGGCCGTCACCGCGTGGCAGGTCGGCGGCAAGGCGACCCGGGAGGCCGCGGCCGCCGCTCTCGTCGGCACCGACACGGACGTCGCGGCGTTCATCGCCACGGGGCTGCCCGCTGCCGTCGCCGAGGACAACCGCGTCGCCCTTTTCAAGTCCCTCTCCATCTCCGGCAAGGGCACGGCTGCCGAGATCTCCCGCGTGCTGGATGCGGGTGACACCGAGATCGCGGCCTTCCTCGCCGGCGGATTCGCGACGGCGCAGACGGAGGACCTCAGCGTCCTCACCTTCACGCTGAAGGCCCTGGGAGGCAAGAGTGTGCAGGCCGCCGCGGACACCGCGCTGAATGACGGCTCCGGCGAGGCGCTGATGAAGTTCGTCACCGCCACCCAGTTCTCCGCGCGTCTCCAGGACGAGACCGCCGAGGTCTTCAAGCTCCTCAACGGCGCCGGGCCGGAACTGACGAAGTACGCGACGCGCGCCTTGGACGACGGCGGCGCAACCGCCATCCGCTGGTTCCTGGAGATCGGGCAGAACATAGCCCGGGCCCGCGACGACGAACCAGCCACTATCGGGCAACTCGTCGCCGTCGCCGAACGGCAGTCCAAGCGGGCCCAGTTGACGACGGAGAAGGCGAAGGAGGAGTCAAGCAAGGCAGTCTCGGCAGCCGCCGAGGCCAAGAAGGCTGCCCTGGAGGCAGCAGAGGAGGCACAGGCCGCCAAGCAGGACGTCGCCAAGGCTGCGGCCGCCGCGCGCAAGGCCGCCGGCGCAGCCAAGGGCGCGGCGAACGCCGCGTCCACCGCCATCTCCGCCTCCTACGCGGCCCAGTCCGCTGCCCGCAAGGCCGCGTGGGCCGCCCACGCCGCGACGTCCGCCGCGGCCATGGCTGCCCATGCCGCCTCCAGCGCCTACCAGGCCGCCATGGCGGCGTCCAAGGACGCGTCCAAGACGAAGGCCGCCACGGACGCGGCAGTCGCTGCCCGTAACGCCGCGGCCAAGGCACGTACGGCTGCGAAGGCAGCCGACGCCGCCAAGGTCGCCTCCCAGCAGGCGGTGTCGGCCGGCAGCTCCGCCGCGTCCGCCGCGCGCGACGCCGCCGCCGCCGCGAACGCCTCGGCCGCTGCGGCCACCGCCGCCGGTGCCGCCCAGTCGGAGGCGGCTGCCGCCCGCGCAGCCGCCGCTGAGGCCGACGCTCAGGCCGCGCGCGCCACCCGTGCCGCCTCCCAGGCGCAGACCCTGGCCAACAGCGCGGCGACGGCTGCCGGGGCAGCCCGTGACGCAGCCAACTCCGCGGCCGACCACGCGGAGAAAGCGGCGGCCGCCGCCGACGAAGCCGTGAAGTACGCGGGCCAGGCTCTCGACTTCGCCAACAAGTCCACCGCGTACGCCAACGACGCCCAGGCCGCGGCCGACGCCGCGGTCAAGGCCGTCCTGGACGCGCAGAACGTGGAGCAGCAAGCACGCGACGCAGAGCTCACGAAGCTCGACCAGTACACCGCGCAGGGCAAGGCCGAGGCCGCAGCGCTCGCCGTCCTCGAGCAGCAGGACAACGAGAAGGCCCGCAATCAGCTGACTCAGCAACAGGCCACGGACTCGGCCACGCTGGACCTGATCGCGGCGGCGCAGACGGCGTTCACGGCCGGCGACCACCCGACTGCCATAGGCCATGGCCGCAACGCGTGCCTCAGCCTGCTGTCGTCCCACGGCACCTGGACCCGAGAGGCCGCCGCGTTCGCGCTTGCTGCCGGTGAGGAGTCGGTCCTGAACTGGATCGACACCGACCGGACCATCGCGCAGAAGCAGGACGACCGCGAGACCGTCCTGTTCATCAGCCAGGTCTCCGCGCCCGATGTTGCGATCGCGGCCCAGGCGGCCCTGGAGTCCACGGACGACGCCGCCCCCGCTGCCTTCCTCACCACCGGCGGGATCCAGGCGGCCAAGACCGATCAGACCGCGGCGATCTTCCGGATTCTCGGTCAGAATCCCGGCAAGGCGGTCACGCAAGCGGCGACCGACGCCCTCAACGACGGCTCGGCCAAGGCCGTGCACGACTTCTTCACCGTCAAGTACGGGCCTGCGCTGGCGCAGGACGACAACGTAGCGGTCTTCTCCTCCATCGACTCCGCGGGTCCGTACACCAAGATGTCGGCGACCGTGGCGCTCGAGGGCCCGACCTGGATGCGCCGCAACTTCGTCCTCGCCGTCCACCCGCGGATGTTGCAGCTCGACTCGGACTCCGCCGCCCACATCGCGGCGATGCAGGCCCTGCTCGCCCACGCCGCCAAGCTGGCCCAGGACGCGACGACGAATGCGGCGTACGCGCAGAAGGTGGCGGCGGACGCCCGCAAGGCGTCGGACGACGCGCAGAAGTGGGCCACTGCCGCCACGAACTCCGCCGCCAAGGCCAAGGACTACAAAGATCAGGCGGACGCCCACGCGGACGCGGCGGAGAAGTCCGCAGCGGACGCCCAGGCTTCCGCCGACAAGGCGAAGACCGCGGCACTGGCCGCCCGCGGCTCCGCCCGGCGCGCCAACTACTCGGCGAACCAGGCGACCGCCGCCGCGGACGCCGCGACGGCGTCCGCCGTCAGCGCGCAGGCCTCCGCCAACTCAGCCGCCGCCTCGGCCACCCAGGCCGGCAAGAACGCCAAGGAGGCGGCCGCGGCTGCCTCCCAGGCGAATCAGATCGCCGCCACGAAGCGCAAGCAGGAGCAGGCGGAAGCGGCCAGGAAGGCCGCGGAGGCGGCCGCGAAGGCCAAGCAGGACGGCGTCGACCAGGCCGACAATGCGGACAACGACGGGGCGAAGAAGCCCGGCACGTTCCTGGGCGGCACCAAGGGTGACTGGCAGGCCGCCGCCGCAACGCTCGGCACCATATCCACCTACGCGGGCTACGTCGCCGCTCTTTCTCTGCTGGTCCCGCCGCCGGCGGGCGAAGCCCTCTACGGGTTCTTCGGCGGGGTCTCCCTGATCACGGGTGTGGCCAGTACCGTCATCTACGGATTCACCAACGGCATCGGCTCCGCGGAATTCCTGACCTCGGCGGTCGGCGTGGCCCTCGGCGTCTTCACCACCGGTTTGCCGTGGACCAAGTTCGGTGGCACGGTCGGCGTCATCGACGACGCCTTCAGGGGACTCGAAGGCGGCGTCATGTCGCTCGGCGCCCAGGCTCAGCGCCTTGGTATGGCAGCCCTTTCGCCGGCTACCGGCGCCGTCGTCGATGCCGGAAATGCAGTGAAAGATGCTGTCAGTGACACCTGGCACGATCTGACACCGTGGTAATCCCCGAATGATGTCCTCCGGGGCGGAATCCAAGCGATTTCAATAAATCACCTCGTGTTCCGTCCCGGGAGGGCCGCGGCCATGTCTCTTCATTTGATCACAGGCGACTGGGTTCTCATCGCCGGCGTCACCACCATCATCTACACGGTCGCGATGCGCTGGTGCATGCCGACGCCAAAGACAAAGCGGCGAATATCCTTCGCCCCGCTGGGCGGCAGCGTATTCCTGGTGCCCACCGCCGTAGTAAAAGGATATTCCGCCTCCTTCACCCTGTATTTGTACAGTTGCGTCCTGCTCACTTTCGTCATCATGCTGGTGCCGGTCAGAAAAAGAGTCGCGGCCGACATTTTGGAACAGGAACAGAAACCCTGGGACAAGGTGCCGTTCAATACTGCTTCTTTGTACTGGGTCATATTTTCGTTCACGGGCTGCATCATCGCGATGCTCTGCATCTGGCCGGCTATTAATTGACATCGCCATTTCGGCTGGGGTGCACCAGCGAAATGATCAGCCAAGCTCAGTCAGCGGGAACGGGACGAGGTTGTCCGGAGCCGGAGAAGGGTCAGGCTCGGGGCCATCTTTCGAGCGAGAAAGAGCGCCAGCCAGGGTGAGGAGGGTCCCCGTCGCTTCGCTGACCCGACTGCGCATCGCCGTGGTCGGGGGTGCCGGGTTCGGCGGTGCGGACCCCCACGTGGTGGCCGGGGGTTGTCTTCGAGGTTCATGCCCCCGAACGACTCTGTCGCATGGTGAATGCCGCGGTGAAGTGATCCCCTCTCGGGCCTCGTTCGCCGCCGGTGGTGGCTGCCCCTGCACCATCAAGCTCGCGAGCCAGGTGAGGCCGTTTCGGCGTCGGCACCCGGTACGTCGAGTGCGCGCAGTCACGCAGGAAGCGGTCCCCGTGACTGTTGCCGACGAGGTTCACGCTTTCACCGATTCATGTGGGTGCGCCGTCGGGTTCCCTTCCTGCGCGGCGCTTTCGCCGTGATCCCCAAGGGTGCCGCCGGGACGAGCCTTACGTCAGCGGCAGGATCCAGGCCGTCTGTCACGGCCCGGAGCCTGCCGTGGTCGGTTGGGGAGAGGGGTGGAACACATCCGGGAAGGATCGCGCCGGGTTCGGCAGTCGTCACTTGATCTGCGCCGCAGCCCATTTTGCCCATTCGCGACGCATCGTGTTGAAGCGCAGGCCGTATTCCAGGGCGATGCGGCCGTGCACCGCGAGATTGTCGTCACCCCAGTCGACGGACTCCATGAGCTGCTTCAGGTTGTCGTGCTCCCGCTCGGACATCCCGGCGAGTTCGTCCAGGTAGGAGCGCGCCTGCTCCGGTGTGAGTACGCCGAGGAAGAAGACCCGCAGCAAGATGTCGCTGCGCAGGACTCGCTGGGGTCTGGTCTCCGTCATCCAGTGCCGCAGCTCGGCCAGCCCCTCGTCCGTGAGGGCGTACTCCTTGCGTCCACGAGGCCCTTCCGCCGCCACGGTGATCAGCCCGGCAGCAGCCAGCTTCGTCAGTTCCGTGTAGATCTGGCTCTGCGTGGCCGGCCAGACGTTGGCCAGCGACGTGTCGAAGAGCTTCAGCAGGTCGTATCCGCTGGCGGAATGCTCCGAGAGCAGGCCGAGAAGTGCGTGTCTGAGACTCATGCTTCCCACCGTACCGCCACCCTCCACTATTGACAGGTCAATCTAGAACCTTCTATTTTTGACATGTCAAAACAGGGACAACGAATCGGGGAGATCATGTCCTACCTGCGCACCTTCCTGCCGTGGATCGTCTTCGCCGTGGCTCCTTCGGGAGACTGGCAGTGGGCAGCACTGGCCGCGCTGGTGATCGCCGTGGCGGTCATCGCGCAGCAGGTGCGTTCCGGCGTCGGCTTCGATGCCCTCATCATCGAAGCCGGCTCCGCGGTCTTCTTCGCCGTTCTGGCCGTCATCGCCTTCACCCACCATGACTCGGACGTGCACACCTACTCCGCGGCCCTCTCGGCGGGCACCCTCGCCGTCATCGCCGGAGTCTCCTTGGCCATCGGCAGGCCGTTCACCCTGGGCATCGCCAAGCAGACCACTCCGCGCGAGATGTGGGGGCTCAAGGCGTTCATCCGCGTCAACGTCGTCATCACCGCCGTCTGGACCGCCGCGTTCGTCCTGACCGCCGTTGTACTCGCCGTGCTGGAGCATGGAGGACACGCGCACTCCACCGCCGCGACGCTCGTCCAGATCGCCGGCTTCGTCCTCCCGATGCTCTTCACCGTCCGCTACGTCGCCCACGTCCAGGCAAAGGCCGCCGCACAGACGATCTGATGATCGCCCTTCACCGGCCTGGACGACGACCCCGAAAACCAGTGATCGCCACTGGCTTCGAGGCTGCCCGCACGAAGCCCCTCACCACGGCGAAGAAGCAGATCAACAAAACTGGCGAGTCAAGCCGCACAGAGTCTTGGAAACCGTCGTGGCGCGAGTCACCGTGGGTTCAAATCCCACACCCACCGATGGTGAACGGCGCCTGACCGAGCAACTCGGTCAGGCGCCGTTCTCGTGGGCGTTGTTTGTAAGCACCTGCTGTTCCCTGCTGTTTCCCGGGAAAGGGCAGGGGAGGGGCACGACCGATCAGCCCGCTATCTGCTGTCGGCAGTGCTGCGAGCCTGCTTCCTTGATCGGCGGTATCGACGCCACTTGGGCGCAAGCTCGCCGGACGCGGTCACCCAGGCGGCGAGGACGGCGCAAGAAGCGATGCCCTCGTGCTCTCCCGTCAGCCTGCACACCGCCCAGAGGGCCGGCGTCGTAATGAGCCAGGCCACGAGCAGGGGTCTTGCCTTCGGCCACCAGTGCGCGTCCTTCACAGGCGGGACGGTATCAAGGGTTCATCCGTCAGTCTGAGGACAGCTGGAGGCGGCTCCGAGACTCGGGTGGGAGGTGCCATGGGGAGCGTGGCCCATTCCGGGGGAGGGGGGGCGGGCAGTCTCCTGAGCTGCGCCGTGAAGCACGACGTTGGGGGCCATGATCTTCGAGGGTCGCCCCCAGGACACTAGGCCACCGTGGACATGGGTGCGTCGGCCACCGGCTCGATTCGGGGGGCGGCGAGTTTCACATAGTCGTCGGTGTGCAGGGCCACCGACCGGTCCAGCCGGGCCGCGTTGAAGAAGATCTCCTCGTGGCCCAACAGGTCCGGGTCGACGAGGAGGTCCAGGCCGGGATCGAAGGTGAACGGCATGATCGAGCCGCTCACGCCGTCCGCGAGCCGTTCGGCGACGGCGCGTGCCGCGAACGCCGCGTCGGTGCCGTCGTAGAGACGGCGCACCCGGTCGAGGTCGGCCCGTCGGTCGCCCGGCACCACCGCCAACACGTACCGGCGGTGCTTCTTGCCGAGTCCGACCCGGATGACCAGGCACTTGGCTGCCTGTTCCAACCGGTGGCCGCGCAACCGTGACGCGAGTTCGGTGCGTCCCTCGGGGGCATGTGCGATGAGGCGGTAGCGCGCTGCGGCGCCGTCCAGGAGAGCGATCAGCCGGGAGTACGCGTCGGCGGTCACCGTCGGCCGGCTCATCATGCGCCCGGGATGCGCGGGTGGAAGACGGTGCCCGTCGACGCGCCGGTGCCGAGGTTGATCACGTCCACGCGGGACTCGGTGCGGGTCGCCCGGACGAAGACGCCGCCGCTGACGGTGGCGGTGGTGAACACGCCCCACACCGGTGTCCACGGCGTGAGGGTCCCGTCCTCGTCGGCGCAGTACTCAGGCACGGGGTGAATGCGCCGCTGAAGGACGTACGGGCCGTCGACCGCGTCGCGCAATTTCGCGGCCCACTCCTCGGGCGTCAGCCCGTCCTGCCAGCCGAGCAGTACCGCCATGCCGCCGTGTCCCAGGGTCGCCTTCAGCACCAGGTCCTCCTGGTGCTCGACGGCGTGGGTGAGGAGGTCGACGCGGCTGCCGTCCTCCAGGGTGACCTCGCCCTCGCGCACGGTCCTGGTCCAGGGCAGGATCCGGTCGAGGGCGGCCAGCTCCTCGGCGGCGAACAGGTGGCGGTTGGCCTCGTCGGAGAGCATCGCCAAGGCCGCCTTGCAGCCGAACAGTTCGGCGTCCATCGGCGTGAAGATCTTCACCTCACCGCGGTCGGCGGCGTCCAGGACCGGGTCCATCAGCGCCACCGCGTCCGGCGCCGATGCCACGTCCTCCAGCATGAAGAGCCGGTTGACCACGTCCACCCGGTGCTCCTTGAGCCAGATGCCGCCGTCGCGGGCCTCCAGCTCACCGATGTGGCAGGCATGCGCGTCCACGCCGAGCGTGCTCCAGTGCTCGGCGACCGCCCGCATGTACGGCGCCAGCGACTCGTAGCTCTCGGGCCAGTCGGTGATCGCGACCACCGGCCGGGCGCCGGGCTCGATCCCGCACTCCAGGCGGATGGTGTCGAGGTGGGCCGTCATGGTGTCGACGTAGTCCAGGTCGTGCTCCGCCGCGAACTCCTTCATCCGGGGGTCGTTCAGGAGAGCGCGGTTGATGTGGACCATGTCCGAACCGCCTATGGCACTGCCCATGTTGTACTCGAGGAGCCGGAACCCGCCCGCGTCCGCGTACAGGTCGGAACGGCTCAGCCGGGTCACGCTCGTACCGCGTCCGCGCAGCACGCAGCGCACCTGGTCGTCGTTCATGCCCAGAGCACGCGCGAACGCCTCCAGGTCGCCGGCGAACAGCCGGTCGGGCAGGCTGATCAGCGCACTGCGCAGCACGTCCAGGTCGGCGAGCAGACGCCGGCGTTCGTCGGCCTCGATGAAGAGCGGGCGGGTCAGCAGGCGACCACGGTAGAAGATCCGTACCAGCTCCGACTGAGGATCCACCGGAACGGGCGTGGGCACGGCCTTGAGGAACTGTGCGGTGAGCGCGTTGCGAGCCACGTGAATACCCTTCGAAAGTGGGAGTCGGCCAGCGGTCCTACGGCGACGTCGAGTTGGCGCCGACGGTGATGGCCAGGTAGCAGTAGTCGTCGAGCATCTTGGGCAGCGGGCGGGACGGGCGGCCGAGCACGTCGGCGAAGGCGAGCGCGTCCTGGACCCGGGTGCCCAGCCCGGCTTCGGTGAGCAGGCCGGCCGCCCAGTCGCGGCCGAGCCGCTGGTGCGCCACGTACGCTGCTCCGTCCCGGGCGCCGTGCAGGTGACCGGCGATCGCCTCGTCCCACGGCATCAGCGTGTGCGGGCGCAGGGCGTGCAGCGCCTTCGCGGCGGCCGTCGGCCCGAGTGCGCGGACGCGCCCGGTGGCGGGCGACAAGGCGGCCGGGGCCGCGGCCAGTTCCGTGAAGCATCCGCCGAGCGCATCGACTTCGGCGTCGGTGAGTTCGGCCAGAGCGCGGTGGGGAAGGCCCGCCCCCCGACGGTGCCACCAGGCGGTCAGCCCCTCGTCGAAGGGGTCCGGCTCGCCCGGCTTGGGGTACCGGATGCGGCAGCCGGCCAGGTTGAGCCAGCGCAGCAGCGCCTTGCGGTGCGCGGACTCGGCGAGGTCGGGCCGGTCTCCGGTGGCGGACAGGTACTCCTCCCAGATCTCGTCGACCCGCGTGTACTGCGCGAACCTCTGCACTGCGGCGTGCAACACGGTCTGGTTCATGGGCAGTTCGGGCACGACTACTCCTCGGGGAGAGGGCGGGTGGATCACCGGGACAGTATGTAACCGTCCTGCGGCCGGTGGCCGCGCGAGCGGCGCAGGTCGGTGAGGACGAAGGTGCGCTGGAGCCAGCGGTCGTTGCCGTCGTACCGGGGGGAGAACGCGGTCCGGCCGTGCAGCGTCACCCGGTTGTCGACGATCGCCAGATCGCCGGCAGCCAGCCGGATGGTGTACGAGACGTCGTCGAGCGACTTCTCCAGACTGCGCAGCGCGTCCTCGGCACGCGGCGTCAAACCGGTCGTGGCGGCGAAGTCGACCCGGATGTCCGGGTCGTGGGGGTCGCCGAACAGGATCGGGTGGGCCGGGGTCTCCTCGTCCCGCGCGCCGAAGGAGGGTGGTGGCTGTGTGGAGAACTCCGGGCTGGACAGCGCCTCCACGACGGCCGGGGGCAGCAGCGGCAGCGCCTCGCGGATGCCTGCGGTGCGCAGCCCGGCCTCGCTCTCGTGGTCGGCGCGCAGGCACAGCAGCATGACATGGTCGGGGCGGTGCTCGTGGAAGGCGTTCTCGTTGTGCATCATCAGGGCCACCGAGCCGGCGTTGCCCTGGAAGGTCTCCTGGCCCGGCACGGGCACCACGTCCTGCACGAGGGCACCGGACTTCTCGGCCCGGAACGCGGCCGGGTCGCCCAGGCCGCAGGCCATCATCATCAGCACCGCGGCGGGGACGCTGGCCTCACGCTGGACGGAACCCTTCACGATCGGCGTGGGCGGCAGCGCCGTCGCGTCCACGGGCAGGCCGCGGACCAGGAGGGCGCCGGCCGGGCCCGAGTGGCGGCGGTACTCGCGGGCCGAGCGGCGCAGCGAGGCCGGCATCTCCTCCCACGCGGACCGGGCGGCGGCCACCCAGCGGGGATCGTCGACCTCCGGCAGCGTGGCGCACAGGTCATGGGCCGACGCCTCGATGCGGACCCTGTCATCGGGAGCGAGGGCGAACACCGTCGGGTGGGAACGGAGGGATATGTCTGCTGTCGCTGTCACTTCATCACCATTTCTGTACGTGGAGCGGCGTGCGTCCGGCGTGCCGACACGCGGTCGATCAGGGTCAGAGCGGGTGCGGTGAGCATGGTGGTGAGGAGCGTCATCACCACGAGCATGGTGAAGACGGTGGGGGTGATGACCCCCAGCTGGAGACCGACACCGAGCACCACCAGCTCGGTGAGGCCACGGCAGTTCATGAGGGCGCCGAGGGAGAACGCGTCCTGCCAGCCGAACCCGGTCAAGCGGGCCGCCCCCGTGCTGCCGGTCCACTTCGCGAGGATCGCGACGCCCGTGATCACGGCGCACCACGCCCACAGCGTGGGGTCGGCGCCGAGCAGCCGGAACTCGGTGCGCAGCCCGGTCTGGACGAAGAACAGCGGGAGCAGCATGACCAGGGTCAGCGAGCGCATCTTGTCGACCGCGCTCGCCACCACGGCGTTGTCCCGCGGTACGACCGCTCCGAACAGGAACGCGCCGAAGATCGCGTGGACGCCGATCCACTCGGTGGTGAACGCGCCCAGCAGGATCCCGGACAGGACCACCGGCAGGGCGCTGCGACCGGCCGGCCACCGTTCGACGCCACGGGCCAGCATCGGCCGCAGGGCGAACCACACGGCGCAGGCGAAGGCCAGGCTCAGTGCCACGGTCAGCAGGACCGAGAGGGGGGAGCCGCCCTTGGCCAGGGCGGTCACCAGGGCCAGCAGGCACCAGGCGGTGATGTCGTCGATGGCCGCGCAGGTCAGCGAGAGTGCCCCGACCGGGGTGCGGTCGATCTTCCGGTCGGTGAGGATGCGGGCCAGCACCGGGAACGCGGTGATGCTCATGGACACCGCGATGAACAGGGCGAAGGTAAGGAAGCTGACGTGCCTCCCGGCGAACCGGTCGTACATGGCGAAGGCGAGCAGTACCCCACCGAGCAGCGGCAGGGCGATGCTGACGTTGCTCACGAGGACGGCGGAGCGGCCACGGTCGCGGACATGGCCGAGGTTGAGCTCGTAGCCGACCAGGAACATGAACAGGACCAGGCCGAGCTGGGCGAGCGCGTTGATCACCGGCAGCATGGCGTCGGGAAACAGCCAGTGCTGCCCCGTGGGCCAGACGGCGCCCAGCAGCGAGGGGCCCAGGGCGATGCCGGTGAGGATTTCGCCGATGACCGGGGGCTGGCCCAGCCGGCCGGACAGCCGGCCGGCGAGCAGACAGCAGATCATCATGACCGGCAGGGCGAGCAGCAGATGACCCGTCAGCTCCAGCTTGGGGAGCCCGACGGCCAGGTCAGCGGTCACCGGAACCGTCCTGTTCCTGCGTGAAGTACCAGTTCTCGGGGTTGATGAAGCCGAGCGGGTTGACGGGCCCGAAGCCCTGGAGGTCGTGGGCGACCTCGAAGACGCGCAGCGGGAAGTTGGGCATCCAGATCACGGGGACCTGCTCGGCCAGGTAGTCCTGGTAGGCGTGCAGGTCGGCGAGGTCGTCGCTGGTGACGGTCTTCTCGATCAGCTCGTCGGCGACAGGGTCCGAGTAGCTGCCGAAGTTGCAGCCGGCGCCGGTGCGGTAGAGCAGCTCGCCGGTCGGGTGGAAGTTCGGCCCGTACACCCAGCCGCCGTTCCAGCAGGACATCTCCCAGCCGGTGGTGCCGGTGGTGTCCTGGCCGACCAGGACGGACGGGTGCACTTCTTCGAGGATCAGCTCGATGCCGGCCCGGGCGGCGTCGTCGCGGAGCGTGCGCAGCAGCCGGGCCAGGGTCCTCTCGTGGCCGGAGGCGTAGCGCAGGGTGACCGTCAGCCGGGTGCCCTCGGGGATGCCCTCGCCGGCCTGGCCGACGCCCGTGCCCGCGTCGACGCAGACGGCCGGGGTGACCGAGGTGTCCCAGCCGTTGTCCGTGAGCAGCCGGCGGGCCCGGTCCACGTCGAAGGGGAACGGGTTGGACTTCTGCGCCGGAGAGAGCAGTTCGGTGGCCGGCAGCGCCGGGACCGGACCGTACGTCGGATAGCCGTAGCCCTGGTAGATCTCGCGGAAGGAGCTGTCCTGGTCCAGGCAGGTCTGGAGGGCCTGGCGGAAGTACAGCTGCCGCAGGATCTTCCCAGCGACCGTGGGGTTGATGAAGTTGATCGGGAAGTAGTGGATGGCGTACAGGACTTGCGGGACGATCCGGTAGTGCTCGGCCAGCGGGTTGGGTCCGCCGGCCGTCGGGTCGGTGGTCGGTTCGGTGATCCGGTCGAAGGGCAGGAAGCCGACTTGGATGCCGTCGGGGCCGTGCGGACCCTGCTCCAGCCACTCGTACTGCTGCTCGAAGGTGTCGGTGGACACCAGCCGGAACTCATCCGCGTACGGCTTGTTCGAGCCCGAGTAGGACGGGTTGGGAACCATCCTGACCAGGCCGTCCATCGAGAATTCGGCCAGCTTCCAGGGGCCGTTGACGACCGACCAGACGGGGCTGTCCGCCCAGCGGGTGCGCGCGCTGTTGTCCTCCGCGTACACGTCGCCGTTCTGCGCCATCAGGTAGTCGTAGACGGCGGGCGCCTCGTCCTTGTTCCGGGTGGCGTCGGCCGGTCCGTCGGCGGTGCGGTCCCAGGCCTTCGGCAGCGGGGTGATCAGGCTGAACTGGTTCATCAGAACCCAGTTGTGCGCGTACGCCTTGTCGAAGGTGAAGCGGACCTTGTCGTCGGCGACCTTCTCGTAGGAGGTCAGGTTGTCCGGGAAGAAGCCCGGCACATAGCCGCCGTACTCCTCCTTCTTGGTCTCCAGCAGGTGCATCCAGAACATGACGCCGTCGGCGTCGACCGTCTCGCCGTTGGACCACTTGTACGGCTTGACGGTGAGGGTCGCGGTGCGGCCGTCCTCGCTCCACTCGGGCGGCCCGGCCAGGCTCAGCTCGTAGTCGACGCCGGCGTCGCCCTTGGTGCCGTACCAGTACAGCGGCCGGTACATGAGCATCTGGAACTCGTAGAGACTGCGGGCGCCGAAGCGGCCCGGGGGCAGCAGCGGGAAGATGCCGGCGGGCGGGAACCCGGGCGTGCAGGCCCAGTTGATCGTGCCGCCCTTGCGGGGAACCTTGGTCATGACCGTCCTCGGTGGGTGGAAGGGGCGGCGTCACGGGACAGTTCCTCGATCGAGGAGGTGCCGCTTGCGGCGTCCGGGCCGTACCGCTCCCAGGTCTCGTGCAGCCGGATCCGGCCGTCGGGCAGGACCTCGGGGACGCTCTCGCAGCGTCCGGAGACGGTCCGGCCGTCGGTGAGCACCATCGTGTAGGCGAAGGTGAGCCTGCCGTCGGGTGCGGCGAGGCCGGTCAGGGACCCGCGGCGCACGTCCGCGCCTGCGGAGGACCCCCAGACCAGGTCGCCGTCCTGGCGGTAGTGGGCGACGGGCGCCTCGGGGCCGGCCGTCACCTTCCTGAACCGTTTGCCGTCGTAGTCGATCACTTTGCGCTCCGGTGGCTGGTGGGGTCGCTCAGGCGGCTTCGCGCAGCTCCAACGTGCAGCACTTGACGCTGCCGCCCGCCTTGAGCAGCTCGGACAGATCCACGCCGCGCGGCTCGAAGCCCCGCTCGCGCAGTTCGCCGATGAGATGGGTGGCCGCCTGCGGCAGCAGCACGTTGCGGCCGTCGCTGAAGGCGTTGAGGCCGAAGACCGCGGCGTCCGCGTCGGTCGCGAGGATCGCGTCCGGGTACAGCTCGCGCAGCACGGCCCGGCTGCCCGGCGTGAACGCGGCCGGGTAGTACATGACTTCGGTGTCGGACAGCACCGCGAGCGCGGTGTCCAGGTGGTAGAACTCCGGGTTGACCAGGGTCAGCCCGGTGACGGGGACCCCGAAGAACTCCTGTGCCTCGGCGTGCGAGCGGGGGTCGGTACGAAATCCCGTGCCGGCCAGCAGCCTGCGCCCGGCCAGCAGGTAGTCGCCCTCGCCCTCGTTGATGTACTGCGGCCACAGCAGCTCGGTGAAGCCACGGCCGCGGAACCAGTCGAGGTAGGCGGGCCCCTCTCCGGTGCGCTCGGCGTGCCGGAAGCGCGCGCCGAGCACCTTGCCGTCGACGACGGTGGCGCCGTTGGCCGCGAACACCATGTCGGGCAGTGCGGCCTGCGGCTCGATCACCTCGACGGTGTGCCCGAGCTCCTCGTACAGCGCGCGCAGGGTCTCCCACTGGGCGAGCGCGAGCTCGGTGTCGACGGGCTTGTCGGGGTGCATCCACGGGTTGATGGAGTAGCGCACGTCGAAGTGGCTGGGGCGGCACATCAGGAGCCTGCGCCGGGTGACGGTGCGAGCGCCGCGGACGCTCTTGTGGACGCTGGGGCGCGGCGTGATCGGTTCGGAGTACGGCATCGCGGTTCTCTCCCTGGGGTGTGGGACGGAGTGGGGGTGCGGGTGACGGTGGTCAGTTGGTGAGGCGCACGTCGATCGAGCGGGCGAGGTCCGTCGCCGTGCTCATCGCGTCCTCGAACGAGGTGCCGGTGACACCGAGGAAGCCGAGGATGGAGTTGCCCTGCGGGGGACGGCGGATGATGTCCCCGGGGCGGGCCGTGATCTTGAAGAAGAACACCCGGTCGGACTCGGCGAGTTCGTCGGGGACGACGACCTCTTCGATCTGCCCGGAGTCGCACAGCAGGGCCATGCCGGCGATGTGCACGCCGGTCGGGGTGTACGGACCCGTCCTGGGGCGCACCCCGCGGGCGGTGTCCATCAGGGCGCGGATGGGGCAGTGGCCCGCGGTCAGCCGGGCGATGTGGTCGAGGCCGCCGCCACCGGGCCTGATCGCGATCTCCAGGATGTGCGGGGCACCGTCGTGGTAGCGGACCTCGGCGTGCAGCGTGCCGTGGGTGACGCCCTGGGCGCGCACCCCGGCACTCACCGCCCGGTGCAGGGCCTCGATCGCGTCGGGAGACAGGGAGGTCGGCGCGGCGTGCACGTCGTCGTCGAAGGTGTCACCCTCGACGGTGACCCGGTCCACGATCGACCCGAGGTACACCTCGCCGTCCCAGGCGACGGCCTCGCACAGGAACTCGCGGCCGTCCAGGAACGACTCCACCAAAAGGCCCTGCGGCCCCAGGTCGATGCCGTGCGCCTCCATCCGGTACCAGGACATGTCGTCGATGCCCGCCAGCGCCTGCTCGAAGCGCGCCGCCATCTCGTCCGCGTCGTCGACGCGGAAGACGAAGTTGCTGGCCGCACCCAGGGTGGGCTTCAGGATCACCGGGTAGCCGAACTCCTCGGCGGCGGCGAGCGCGTCACTGAGCTCGGGCACGAAACGGAAGCCCGGGATGGGCGCCCCGCCCTTCTCGTGCGCCTGGCGCATCAGGTACTTGTTGCGGCTGGTACGGGCGGCCTCCACCCCGACGCCGGGCAGCCCCAGCGCCTCGGCGACCGCGGCCACGCTCACCACACCGGCCTCCGAGAAGGTGAGGACGCCCTCGAAGCGCTCCTCCTCGTGCCAGGCCCGGGCGGCGGCGACGATGTCGTCGATCTGCTGGGAGCCGGCGACGCGGTAGCGCCCGGCGGGCCAGTAGTCCTCCTCGCCCACGCCGTTGAGTACGTACAGGTCGGCCCCGAACTCCTCCACCTGCCGGTAGCGAGACAGGTAGTACTGCGCGTTCTGGAGAGCCTCGACGGCGAGCAGTTTCATCGCTCGTGCTCCTTCCTTCGGTCAGTTGACGGGCTGAGGCGCCACGGCCGCGTCGGTCGCATCCGCCTCGCCTGGCAGATCGGGAGCGGCAGCGGTCCCGGCCGGGACCTGCGGCGGCTCGTAGAAGCCGCGCATGGTGGCGATCGCGGCCAGCGGGACCACCATGAGCAGCGCGGACAGCACCCAGAACGCGGAGGCCACCGACTGGTGGTCGGCCAGGTAGGACAGCGAGATCGTGACGACCAGGCCGGCCGCGAGGCTCACCGCGTTGACGGTGCCGAACACCCGGCCCGAGCGGCTGTCGTCGATGGCGCGCATCAGCAGCGTCCGCGAGGAGATCGCCGCGAAGCCGAAGGAGAACGCGGCGAAGGGGATCGCCGCCATCAGTGCGGCGATGTGCAGCGGCTCCACGGCGATCAGCGCCGCGTTGCCGAAGAATCCGAAGGCGGCCAGTGTCAGGTTGGAGAACCGGTGCGAGATCCGCTTGTAGAGGGCCGCACCGCACAGCATGCCCACCCCGGCCAGCGCGTCGACCAGACCGAAGATGCCCACCTTCTGCTTGAACACCTCGATGACGACGACGACGAGCAGCACGTTGCTGACCGTGATGTTGACGCTGCCGACCGCCAGCAGCAGCCCCAGGCGCTTGACCGGTCCTCCGGTCGCCACCGTCTTGGCCTCGCCCTGCTCGGCGTCGGCGGTGCTGATCTCGGGCTTGCGGCCGAGCAGGATCCAGCAGACCGCGGAGAAGGTGAAGGTGACGGCGTTGAAGTAGAACATCGGCATCAGGCCGAAGATCTGGATCAGGAAGCCGCCGACGGAGGCCGACAGCAGCGAGCCGGCCTGCGTGGACATCGAGAAGTTGGCGTTGAACGGGCCCAGCCGCTCATAGCGCACGCGCTCGCGCACCAGCGCGTTGCTCGCCGGGTTGAACGCCGCGGCGACCGTCGACAGCACGAAGGTCACCACGTAGGCCGTGTACTGGGAGTCGGCCCCCTGCCAGATCGCGATGGGCAGGGCCAGCGCCGCCACAGCGCTGACCAGGTCGCACACCAGGCACATCACCCGCCGGTCGAACCGGTCGACGAGCCACCCGAAGGGCACCGACAGCAGCACCTGGGGAATGGCCATCACGATGAACAGCCAGCCCACCGACAGCGCCGTCCCCTGCTGTTGCAGCACCAGCAGGGAGGCGCCCGTCAGCTGGATGCCGTTGCCCAGGTAGGTGACGAAGTTCGCCGGGAGGATCAGCCACTCGGCGCGGTCGGCCCTGGGCGGTCCCCCCGCCTGATGGGGCTTGGTGAGTACTGCGCTGGTCATGGTGCGACTCCTGTTGTCGAGTGGTGGGGGGAAGTGGCCGGGGCGTCGGGGGAGTGCGGGGCCGATCGCCGGACCCCAGTGGCCGGAGAGGACCAGCGGGACTCGGGGACGCTCAGCTCACCGGGCATCCGTACGGGGTGGTCGACCGCCCTCAGTCCGGTGGGCACCCGCGGCCCGGTGCCCAGCGCCCGGCCGGCCAGCGAACGGGCGATCATCGGCGCGAACTTGAACGAGGACCCGCCGCACGCGGCGTAGATCCAGGCGTTGTTGTCGCCCAGCTGCCCAAGGACCGCGCCATGGGTCTTCCGGTCGGCGAGGTAGTAGCTGTCCTCGGCCCGCTCGATCCATTCGGCGCGGAAGCCGTTCAGCAGGGAGGTGAAGTGCAGCACGAGGCGGGTCTGCACCTCGCGGGGTGCGACGCGGTCGCCGGTCCGCTCGACCGGGCGGCAGGCGACGGCCGCGCTCAGCTTCAGCGGGGCCCCGCCCACCGGCGGCACCAGCCACGCGCCCTCCGCGGTCCCGAACGACGGGACGGCCGGGGTGCGTTGCCACACCTCACGCGCGGAGGCGGGCACCGCGCACATCAGCTGGGTCTGCCGGTACAGCGTCAGGCCACCGGACAGGTCAGGGCCGAGCAGCTCGCGCGACCACAGGCCCGCGGCCACCACCACCGCATCGGCGCGCAGCACCGAGCCGTCCGCGAGACGCACCAGGCCGAACGCCGCCTCCACACCGGTCACCCGGTGGTGCGGCAGCAGCCGTACGCCCGGCCGCGCGGCCAGCACCTCCGCGGTGCCCGCCAGGATCCGGTCGGCCAGCAGCACCCCGCCGTCCCGTTCGAGAACGGCCCGGCTGCCGCGGGGCAGCCGCAGCTGCGGAAACCGCTCGGCCGTCTCGCCCACGCTCAGCCGGCGCGCACCGGGCAGCTCGGCGAAAGCGGCCGCCGACGCCTCGGGCTCCTGCGGTCCCAGCACGGTGAGGGCACCCACCCGGTGGTAGACGGGCGTACCCAGCCGGGACTCCACCTCGGCCCACCGGTGGTGGGCCTCGATGGCGGCCGCGGCCTCCGCCGCACCGGGATGCAGGGCGCGCAGCACCCGGTGCCGGTCGTAGGAGGTGGCCTCCGGGTTGGGTATCGCGCCCCGGTCCACGACGCTGACCTCGGCGCCGGCAAGCGAGCACTCCAGTGCGGTGAGAAGGCCGATCACCCCACCGCCCACGACGATGATCCGCACGACGTCAGCCGATCTGTTCCGGGAGCGTGTCGAACGACGGCAGGGCGAAAGGCTTGACCTCCAGGACCGCGAACGCCTCGAACCCAATGGACCCGTCGAACCAGCCGGCCAGCGTCGCCGCCTCGGCCAGGTCGATCAGGATCGGCGAGGCGCACGCGACGAGCGCCCGGACCTCGACGAACAGGTCACCCAACGCCGTACGGTCCAACTCCCCTTCCAGGTCGAGTTGTTCGGCCCATCGGGCCAGCCGCTCCAGCTGCACGCAGATCAGGTCGGCCGCACGGGTGAGGCTGTAGCTCTCCAGCTCGTAACAGCCCGCGAACCGCTCCAGCATGATCGCCGCGTGCTTGCGGGCCCGGTCGGAGACGGGCAGCGCCCCCGCCCCCGCCCGCTCGACGGCCTCGGCCAGCCGCGCGCCCAGCCGCCGCCAGGGCCGCACCAGACGCTCGTCGCTCACCTTGTCCAAGGCGGCCCGGCTGAAGTTGGTTCGCTGGTTCTCCGGGTTCGCGAGCGCGAGGTAGAACCGCACGAGATCCCGGGGGACCTCCTTGAGGAGTTCCTCGGCGTACAGGACATGGCCGCGGCTGGTGGAGAACTTCTCGTTCTCCAGCTCGTAGAACTCGTTGACCACCATGGCGTCCGGGACGATGTACCGGCCCTCGTGCGCCATGATCAGCGCCAGGTGGGTCAGGCCCCAGAACCAGATGTTGTCGAAGCCGATGAAGTAGACCAGCTCGTGATCGCGCCTGGTCTGCCACAGCTCGTCGGAGGACTCGGTCTCCTCGCCGAGCTGCCGGGCCGCGTAGTCGGTGGTGTACATGACGGCCGGGATGCCCTCGGCCCAGGCGTTGATCACCTGGCCGGGTGTCTCGGCGAACGGCGCGGGGATGCCCCAGCCGATCGGGTAGGTGATCGCGAAGTCGGGCAGCGGGCGGTCGAGCAGCTCACGGATGAGCTGCGCCATGTGCGGCCGGAGATAGGGGAGCTTCTCGGCGTAGTACGTGGTGAGCCGGTCCCGGTACTCCTCCATGGGCAGCACGAGGATCTCGGCCTCACGGGTGGTGAGGACGTCGGCGGGGTCGGCGGTGGAGCGGGTGCCGATGAGCTCGTCGAAGTTGTTCGGGTGCCCGCACGTCTCGCACAGGCCGCCGCGGCTCTCCGACAGACAGATCGGGCAGTCGCCGCAGACCAGGCCCTCGACGAGGAAGTCGCCGGTCTTCTCCGAGTAGGGCAGGTTCACCGTGCGCAGCCGGAACTTGCCGGCGTCGTACAGCTCCTGGACGAACCGGAGCACCGTGGCGCGGTAGCCGTCGTCGTAGGGCGCGAAGCCGTCGACCGACATGCCCATCGTCGCCAGGGTGTCGCGGATGCCGTTCCAGGAGCGGGTGGCCAGCTCCTCGGGAGACACGCCCAGCTTGCGGGCGCTGGCCAGCACGTACGTCTGGCTCTCGTCGGTGCCCGAGGAGTAGAGGACGCCGCGGCCGGTGGCCCGAAGGTAGCGCGCGTGGACGTCCGCGCCGATGAACGGGCCGGCGAGGTGGCCGATGTGCAGGCTGCCGTTGGGGGTGGGCGGGGTGTCGATGACGATGACGCGGCGGTCACCGAGGTCGTCGACGGAGGTCATGATCATGCCTCGCTCTCGTGCCGGGTCCCGAAGGCCCCGCTCATGTCGGTGTCCCACCAGATGCTGAACATCTCGAAGTCGGTGTCGGTGTCGTTGATGACCTGGTGCTCGTGACCGGGCGGGAAGTGCACGATGTCGCCGGCCGTGAACGGCAGCCGTTCACCGTGCGACTCGATCCAGGCCTCGCCCTTGACCGCGACGAAGATCTCGTACTCGTGGTGGGCGTGACGGGGGGACGAGGACTTGGACCGGATGACGCTCTGGGCGCCTTCGAAGGGCGCGTTGAGCGTGGGCCACGGCAGCAGTCGCTGCGACCAGCCGTTCTCCTGGCTGAGCGCGGCACGGTCGAGATGGCGGATGTGCAAGGGGGTTCCTTCGGCAGGCTTGGGCTTGGGGGATCTGGATGGGGGATGGGGGATGGGGGATCGCTTGGGGTGGGGCGGGAGCGTCCGCCGGGTGCCGGGTGCCGGGTGCCGGAAGCCGGGGGCAGCGGTGATGGTGTGTTCTGTGGCGCAGGCCGGGTGCCCGGAGGCAGGTGAGAGGCGCCGAGGGCAGCGGTGACGGTGTGCTCGGTGGCGGAGGCCGGGTACCGGGAGGCAGCCGGGAGGCGCCGGGTGCAGCGGTGACGGTGCCTTCTGTGGCGGAGGCAGGGGCCGGGAAACAGGTGGCTGGTGCTGGGTGCAGCGGTGGCGGTCCGCTCGGCGGCGGGGGCCGGATCAGCGGCTGCCCGCCACGACCGGCTCGCGGTCCCTGCCGGCGGACACGGTCTCGATCAGGCCGGCCGCCGGTGCGGCGTGCCGGATCAGGCTCCGGGCGATCTCCTCGCTGCGCTGGGCGAGGACGCTCAACAGGGAGTCGGCGATGCCGTGCGTGGCCTCGTTGACACCCTGGAGATGGACGGTGGCGGTGGCCTGCTCGCCGATGTCCAGGCGGTAGTCCCGGCAGACTTCGACGTTCGTCAGGCCCAGAGCGTCGGCGAGGTCCTGGATGACGGCCGGCTGCTCGGAACGGAAGCCGGTGCCCAGCAGGACGACGTCGCAGGAGATCTCCTCCTCGACGCCGGTCAGTTGGTTGACGAGGCTCAGCACGACCTCGTCGCCGGTGTCCCGGGCCGCGGTGACCTCGGTCATGGTGCGGATCGACAGCCGGTCCCGGCCCCGCATCCGGTCCAGGTAGACCTGCCGGTACAACTGCTCCAGCATGGCCGGGGTGAGCCCCGCGTAGTTGGTGCGGTGCATCTCCTGAAGGATGCGGGCACGGGACTGCGGCTCGGCGTGGAAGAACTCGTCGACGAACCCCGAGTAGAACAGCTCGTTGGTGAACTTGCTGGTCTCGTAGTGGTTGAACCCGATCGAGCGCATGACCAGCGTCGGTTCGCAGCCGGGCAGATCCTGCTGCACGGAGTGGAACATCTCCGCGGCGCTCTGCGCCCCGCCGATCACCACGACGCGCTGGCCGCTGGTCCGCGGCCGCCCGGTGATCCGGTCCATGTACTGGGTGCTGTGGATGACCCGGTCGCCGCCGAGCCCCCGGAAGACCGTCGGTACGTTGGCGTCGCGCCCCGCGCCGATCACGAGCTGGCGGCCCGTGACGGTGGTGCCGTCCGCCGTGCGAGCCACCCAGCCCTCGACCGCTCCTCCCCGGTCGCGGCGCGGGCGAAGCGAGGTGACTCGGGAGCCGTAGCGCACCGTGACGCGGTCCAGGGACTCGGCCACCCAGCGCTGGTAGTCGGATATCTCGCTGCGGTACGGGGTGAAGGTCCCGAGGTTGATGAAGTCCTCCAAGCGCCCCGTCTCGTGGAGGTAGTTGACGAAGGAGAACTTGCTCCTCGGATTGCGCAGGGTCACCAGGTCCTTGAGGAAGGAGACCTGGCTCTGCGACCACGGAAGCAGCATGCCGCGCTGCCAGGCGACCTGGTCGCCTTGTTCGAGCAGGAGCGTACTGTCCGCCAGGCGTGCGGGCGCGAGCTCCTCGAGCGCCACGGCCAGGGCCAGGTTGGCCGGGCCCGCTCCGATGGCCAGGACTTCGACGTCATGGTTGGACATGAACTTCCCCTCGGTGCAGTGCCATTGCTCCGGGCGGTGTGCCGGAGCGGGGTGGACGACTTCAGACGCGCAGCCCGGCCGGCACGTTCTCGGCCGCCGTCGACGAGCTGCCCCAGCCGGAGTCGTTCGCCCGGACCGAGCCCCAACCGGAGTCACCGTTGGTGGTGTTGGTGAAGCCCGCCAGGGCCGCGACCAGGGCGGAGAACGAGAGAGCGGCGACGACAGCAGCACGGGTGCGGGACATGAGTGCTCCTCGAATCGTTGGGTTCGGGTGGGAACTACCGCGCCTCAACCGGCTGTTCGCTAGGGAGGCAGGGCCAACCCTGACAGCCCGCCGGGCGGGGTGCGTGCCTCCTTGCGGACCGTCAAACCGCCTGGCAGAAATACGGCACTTGAATAAATCGCCCAAAGAGTGATGAAAGTCAATGAATGAATCATTCCGCCTTCGTCGACGACGGGTGGCGCATCGAAAACGACCACGTGGAGGCGAACCTTCATGCCGGTATGCCGGCTCTCGTCCAACTTCCCTATCGGTCATCCCATTCGCACACCCGGCAGGTTCCCGCCTGGCGGATTTCCGGCCCTGCGAGCACCCTGCCGACAGGCGGACGACCGGCGATGGTGGAACGCGGGACCGCCCGCCGGTCCCTGATCCCACCGAGGCTGAGGAGCCGGCACCATGACCGCACAGACCGACGCCCTGCTCGTGATCGGCAGCGGCCGGCAGCGCTACCGCCAGTACCTGCTCGCATCGGCCGCCGAGCGGCACCCCCTGTGGCTGATCGACGCGGCCGAGCCGACCTGGCAGCGCCCCCACGTGACCGGCTGGAGCGTGGTGCCCCTGCTCGACACGGACCGGCTCGTCCCGGACCGCGAACAGATCCTCGCCACGGCCCAGGAGATCGCAGCCTCACACCGGATCGCGGGCGTCTTCACCTATGACGAGACCCTCGTGACGACCACCGCACTGATCGCCGAGAAGCTGGGCCTGCCCGGCCTCACCCTGGACGGCGCCGACCGCTGCCGCAACAAGCACCGCACCCGCTCCGCTCTCACTCTGGCCGGGCTGCCACAACCCCGCTACACCCTCGCCAACACCCTGGAGGAGGCACGCGAGGCGGCCCCGGCGATCGGCTTCCCGATGGTGCTCAAGCCGCGCGGCATGGGCGCCAGCATCGGTGTCGTACGCGTCGACGACCCCGCCGCCTTCGACGACGCCTTCGCCATGGCCGAGCACGCCGGCCACGGCGGCTCCCCGGACTACGAGGGCGGCGTGCTGCTCGAGGAGTACATGACCGGCCCCGAGATCAGCATCGACGGGATCTGCGTGGACGGCGCGTACGAGCCGATGTTCATAGCCCACAAGCAGACCGGCTTCGAGCCCTACTTCGAGGAGACCGGCCACGTGGTCGAGGCCGACGACCGGCTGCTGACCGACCCGGACCTCCTGCACGTCCTCAAGACGGCCCATCAGGCGCTGCACGTCTCCACCGGCATCACCCACACCGAGGTCCTCTTCACCGAACGCGGCCCCGTGGTGGTCGAGGTCAACGCCCGCCTCGGCGGCGACCTCATCCCCTGGCTCGGCGAACTGGCCACCGGTATCCGCCCCGGCCGGGTGGCCGCCGAACTCGCCCTCGGACAACGCCCCGACCTCACCCGCACCGGGCAGCGCACGGCAGGCATCCGCTTCACCTACCCGCCGCGGAACTGCCGCGTCCAGGAGGTGTCCGTTCCCGCCGTCGGCGACGTCGAGGGGCTGCTGTGCGCCGAGGCGATCGCGGACGAGGGCACGGAACTGCGGCTGCCCCCAGGGGGATACCTGAGTCGCTACGCCTACGTCGTCTGCGCCGCCCCCGAACGGACCGCCTGCGAGCAGAGCCTCGACAAGGCCACCGATGAAGCACACCTGACGTTCGCTCCACTGGACTGACGGCCCTTTACGACTCCCGAGCACCACCCGACCGGCGTCGACGACGGCCTCCTCACCGGCCTCGCCCTGGCCCTGGCCCGCTGGCGCCGCACCCGGGGCGTGCCAGCCGCCCCGACGCCGGTCCGGCTCGAGGGCCACGGCCGGTCCCCGCGTCCGCCGAACTCACCCGACCCGAGGCCGGCGAACACGCCCGGCTGCTCCAGACGGACTACGGCCGGATCCACCTCGACCCTCGACCCTCGACCGTCGCCCCATGCCCCTCGGCGCTATCCGAGTCGGTTCTTGTGGATCCGGCCACCCTTGACGATGAGAGCGAGGTTCTTCTCAGGATCGGCGAGCAGGGTCACATCGCTGGTGGGGTCGCCGTCGACGACCAGGACGTCGGCCCAGGCTCCGGGCCGGATGACACCGAGAGGCGCCCGGCGGTACGGGTCGCGCTCTCCGGCGAGCCGGAACAGTTCGGCGTTGCCGGACGTCGCGATCCGCAACGTCTCGACGGGGGTGAAGCCGAACCGGGTCGTGAGGCGGGTGAGCATCTCCCCCTGTTTGTGGGCGGAGGCGGGGTCGAGCAGGAAGTCCGTGCCGAACGCGAGCTTCACCTTGTGGGCGCGGGCCCAGGCGAGCGTGTGCTGGACCCCGTCGCACACCCGGCGGTTCTTCGCCGCCGAGTCCGGGGACGCGAAGGTGTGATCGCTCTCCAGCAACGGCTGGGCGCTCAGCCACACGTCCTTCTCCGCCAGGTGAGCGATCGTCGCCTCGTCCGCGAGCAGACCGTGCTCGATCGACTTCACGCCCGCGTCCACAGCACGGCGGATGCCCTCCGGGGTGAAGACGTGCACGGACACGTAGGTGCCCCAGTCGGCCGCCGCCTGGACCGCGGCTTCCAGCTCGGCCGCCGTGACTGCAAGGTGTCCAGTGGGTCGTAGGCGGAGGTGACGCCGCCGCCGGCCATCAGCTTGATCTGGCTCGCGCCGCGCTTGAGCTGCTCGCGCACTCCTGCCAGCACCCGCTCCGGACCGTCCACCACGCGCATGAACGACAGCGCCTCCGCGCGCGAGGGGGCGCCGCCGAACGCGGTGGCGGCCTGGTGGACGTCGGAGAAGTCGCCGTGCCCGCTGGTCTGGGAGATCGCCGCCTGGCTGGGGTAGATCCGCGGGCCAGGGAACAGCCCGGCATCGATCACCTGCCGCAGGCAGGCGGTGTCCCCGGCCATGTCCCGCACCGTGGTGAAACCGCGCATCAGCATCTGCCCCGCCTCGGCCAGGGCCTTGTAGTACAGGACGCCGGTGGGCGCGAGCAGCATCTCCGGCATGGTGGCGCCGGCGGCGAACAGGTGCACGTGCGCGTCGCTGAGCCCGGGCATCAGCACCCGGCCGCCGCCGTCGACCACGCGTCCGGACCGGCCTGCTCCTCTTCCTCGCCGATCAGGCCGTCCTTGAGGTACACCGACCGCGTGCCGCTGAGCTGGTCGCTCACGCCGTCGAAGACCCGCACGTTCTTGATCAGGACCGGCGGCGGGGCTGATGGATGGCTCATGACTCGGTTCTAGCCCGGACCCCGGACACCGGCCGGCGGCACGGCGGCCTGGGCCTTTCGGGCACGGACGTCGGCACCCCGGCGGTCGCCGCGCCACGTCGCCCGCCTCTGCCGCGTCAGGTGTTCCGGAAGCGGCGGGCCTCGGCGATGGAGCAGGGCGAAGGTCTGCTCGACGACGTAGCGGAGCTTGCCCATGCCCTTGATGTTCGGGGCGCCCCTGCGGGAGATGACGGGCAGGATCCGGCGCTTGCGGAGTTCGTCGCGGTGAGCGTTGGAGTCGTAGCCCTTGTCGCCGAGCAGGGCTTCGGGTCGGCGGCGCGGTCGGCCGGGGCGGGCCGGCGACGGGTGGGATGCCGTCGACCAGGGCGAGGGTCTGGGTGACGTCGTTGACGCCTGCCGCGGTCGTGATGACTTTGAGCGGGGTGCCGCGTCCGTCGCAGATCAAGTGGTGTTTGCTGCCCGTTTTCCGCCGGTCGACCGGCGACGGACCGGTGTCGGCGCCCCCTTTCTCGCGCGGATGTGAGAACCGTCCACGCACGCCCTGGACCAGTCGAGTTCGCCGGCCGCGTTCAACTCTGCGAGCAGGATCCGGTGCAGTCGGTCGAAGACCCCTGTCTTCTGCCACCGCTCCAGGCGCCGCCAGCAGGTCTGTCCTGAGCCGAACCCCAGCTCCAGCGGCAGGAGTTGCCAAGCTATGTCGTTGTAGAGGACGAACAGAATGCCCTGCGGGTGGCCGGGTGGCGCACCGCCCTACGGATACCGCATCGAGGGCAAGGGCAAGCGTGGTTCCTTCCTCGTCATCGACGAGCACGAGGCCGCCATCCTCAAGGCGGCTTGGAAGATGGTTGTAGAGGAGGGGCTTAGCGGGGGCGAGGTGGCCGCCCGGCTCAACACGCTGGGGCAGGTCACCCGATCGTGCAAGCCTTGGTCGCACTCGAACCTGCGCGCCAAGCTCACCAACGAAGCGACCGTGAGCGCGACCGTCACCTTCCGCAACCCGAACCGTGCGCACGCCGGACACGGCGCAGCTCGCAACAAGGACGGCACGACCAAGCACGGCGCAAGCGTCACGATCCCGCTTGACCCGATCTTCACGCCGGGCGAGTTGGCCGCCCTCGCCGCAGGACTCGGCCAGACGTCCAAGGGTGCGGGCAAGCCGAAGCCCCAGCCCTACCCGCTGTCGAAGCGACTGTTCAACGAGCACACCGGCTGCAACGCGCACCACGTCGCCATGAAGCGCTCGGGTCGCGATGGTCGCTGGTATCGCTGTTCCGGCCTCGCCTCGAAGTACCCGGGTGACTCGGTGTGCACCTGCAAGATGGTCGACGCCGACGCGATGGAGTCGGCCATCTGGGGCGAGGTCGTCAACCTCCTCGGTGACTCGGAGCGGCTCAAGGCCATGGCGGCTGAGTGGGTGGGCATGGTGGCTGGCCAGGAGTCCAACCACGTCGACCGCATCGCCGACCTGGACCGCCAGATCAAGGAGCGCGAGCAGGCCATCACGACCACGGTCACCGACTACGCCAAGGCAGGTCTACCGGCGGTCGCCGTGGCCGCAGCCACCCGCGCGCTGATCGAGGAACTGGAGCAGCTCCAGGCGATGCGCAAGGAGGCCACCGCGTGGCTTGAGGAGACCGAGGCCGCCGAGCATCGCGCCAAGGACCTTGCCGCCCTGGCCACAGTCGCCTGTGAGCGGCTGGCCGACATGGGCCCCGCGCACCAGGCCGAGGTGCTCGGGCTGCTCGACGTGCGCGTGACCATCACCGGGCCGGTGCCGCGACCCCGGGTAGGCCTCGCGTGCTCGATGGCGGAGTGGTTCAAGGGGAGCGGGCGGCTCGTGCCGGACGAGCTGACCGACGAGGCATGGGCCATGGTCGAACCGATCGTCAAGGCGTGGGTGCCGCCGAACCACCGTATGCACCCCGGTCGCCTGATGCTCGATGCGATGTTCTACAAGGCGCGCACCGGTTGCCTGTGGGAGCACCTTCCCGAGCGGTTCGGCCTTTGGAAGGGCATCCACTCCCGTTACAAGACCTGGCGCAACTGCGGGGTCTGGGACGAGATCATGGCCGCCCTGCCCGACACGGGTCAGCCGGTGTGGACACCGCCCCTGGTGCCGCCGTCCCGTGTGGAGGGCCGAGTTGACCCGCGCGTCCTGACCGACGCCGACAACATCCAGGAAGAAGAAGGGGTGTCCGCCGGAACAGGTGTCCCCGGCCCCGCGAAGTGTGACCTCGGTCGGCTCGTGCTCCAGCCCCTGACCGATGAGCTGGACCGCGAAAGTCGCCCTGTTCGGCATGCAGGTCGGCCAGGTCGAGATACAGCGACCAGTTGGTCGGGTCCAGGGCAAGAGCGCGCTCGAACGCCGCCGCGATCTGACCGTGGTCCCCCAACTTTCGCCATGTCCCGGCCCGCACGGCTTCTGTCAGCATGATCCGCTCGATGGAATCCGCCCGGTCGCAAGGGCCGAACGACGCATCGGTGAGACCGCAGGCCGTTAGGGTTGAGTGAAATCGGCCGGAGGGGGTGGGCTGGATGATCCGTGCTTATAAGTTCCTTCTGCGGCCCACTGTCCGTCAGGCGCAGGCATTGTCGGAGATGCTGCAAGATCACTCTCTCTACAACGGGGCTCTGCAAGAGCGCCGCGATGCCTATCGGCACCCGTCGAAGACCAGCGTCAGGTACGGGATGCAGTCCGCGCAGCTCAAGGAGGTCCGGGCGTTCGACCCGGAGCGTCAGGGCCGCTGGTCGTTCTCCTCACAGCAGGCCACCTTGCGCCGTCTGGACAGGGCGTTCGCCGCGTTCTTCCGCCGGGTCAAGTCTGGCGATGCCCCGGGGTATCCGCGTTTTCGTGGGGTGAACTGGTTCGACACGGTGGATTTCCCGAAGGACGGGGATGGCTGCCGGTGGGACTCCACTGCGCATGACCCCGTCACCCGCGTCCGCCTCCAGGGTGTCGGGCACGTGAAGGTCAATCAGCACCGCGCCGTGAGAGGCAGGGTCAAGACGATCTCGGTCAAGCGGGAGGGCCGCAGGTGGTTCGTCGTGCTCACCGCCGAGCAGGAACAGCCACAGCCGCTGGCATCGACCGGCAGCACGGTCGGGATCGACCTGGGCATTGCGAACTTCCTCGCCGACTCGGGCGGCGCCTTCGTGCCCAACCCGCGCCACGGCCGTCGGACCGCCGCCAAACTCCAGGCCGCGCAGCAGACTCTGTCCCGGTTCCCGCGCTGCAAGGCCAAGGACCGCACCGCCAACCACCAACGTGCCGTGGAGAAGGTCGCCCGGCTGCACGGCAAGGTCCGCCGCCGGCGGCTGGACCACGCGCACAAGACCGCCCTGGACCTGGTCCGCAGGCATGACGTCATCGCGCACGAAGACCTCAAGATCCGCAACATGAACACGGCACCCGCCCCGAAACCCGACCCCGACCAGGCAGGCGCATTCCTGCCCAACGGGGCAGCGGCCAAGACGGGACTGAACCGTTCGATCGCCGATGCCGGTTGGGGGGTGTTCCTGAGGATCCTGCACGCCAAGGCTGAAAGCGCCGGACGGGAAGTGATCGCCGTGGACCCCCGCAACACCTCCCGCACCTGCCCCCACTGTGGGCACACCGCGAAGCAGAACCGGCCCACCCAGGAAACCTTCCACTGCGTCGCCTGCGGCCACCACGCGCACGCCGACACCGTCGCAGCCACCAACGTCTTACGGGCCGGGCTGGTCCGTCGCCACGCCAACCCGGCATAGCGAGAAGCCCCGTTCTTCAGGACGGGGAGGAGTCACGTCGTTCCGGAGGAAGCAGCTGACGTAAGACCGCGCCAGCACCGTCCTCAGAGAGCCGGCGTCTCGAAGGAGCTCCGCGAGATCCGCCTGCTGTTCCTCCCAGAGTTCGGCGAGCATCGCGTACGGTTCCCGGTCCTCGGGTGCCGCGGCGATGGCCCCGGCCACGTAGTGCACGGCTGCCGTGGGACTGCCCCCGCAATGCGCCATCACCCGCGCAAGACCGACCCCGGCAGCCGCAGCTCGATTCGACATCATCCGAAGATAGTAGGGACGCGGAATCTTCGAACCACCAGGAGTCACCGCGACCGGACGGCGTCGGTGCGGGGGCAATGGAGTCCGTGCCGTTGCCCCCGCTTCCCACGGTCAGAGCGAGTTCGCGCGGATCAGTTCGACCCAGGTCGCGTGCGGCTCTTGCGCAGCGACGGCCGGGTCGATGCGACGGACCGCGTCGAGGATCAGGTCGACGCACCCGTAGAGCAGGTCGTAGTGGCTGTCGAACTCTTCCTGGAGGCCGTTGATCGCGGGCTCCGTCACGCTTCGCAGGATTGCCAGGGCCGCATGCCAGCGCCAAGCGGTCTCGAGGTACTGCGCGAGCGAGGAACTGAAGAAGGACGTCGCCGGCTTGTGGAGTCCCTCATGGAACGGCCTCAGAGCGGGCGGGAGATCCTCGACCGTGATCGGCGCGGGCAGCAGGCAGAGAACTCGGCCATCCCCGGGGACGACGCCGACAACGCAGCTGTCTCGACGAGAACCCCAGAAGCCCAGCTCGTAGAGGCGTTGCCCGCGCGATACGAGGCGGCGCTCGTGATCGCCCGCCAGATTGGGATCCAGGGTGGGTTCGGCAGCGACTGGGTGTGTCGGGGTGAAGAGTCGCAGCTTGGGGAGGCCCCACTGGCGTACGGCTTCGAGATCGCGAGCCGGGAGGTCCCATTTGAGCACGATGTCGCTGACCCGTTGGCGGTCTTGTGTGGTGACCAGGTCCGCGAGCGGGAGTGACAGCCGGCGCCTCAGTTCATCGGTGATCAACCCCTGGACCTCCGTCCCGGTGCAGCAGGCGCAGTGTCACTCGCCGGAACCCGGTGTCCCGGGGACCGTTCGCTGGTCACCGTACGGTCCCAGGGCTGTTCAGCTCGCGGAGGGTGTCGGTGTAGTACTGGCGGCGTTCGGCGATGAGCGTGGTGACGCTGTCGGCGGTCGAGGCCTCGAGCCCGTTGAGGTGTCCCAGCAGGTTGTCCCGCTGTTCGTGATCGGAGTCGGTTATGTAGGAGACCGTGCGTTCCGTTCCTCCGCCGGCGAGGAGAAGGCGGTGGGGCAGACCGAACCAGGTGTCGAAGCTGGTGGTGATCGCCCACCACAGGTGCCAGACGTCGTCGGGCCGGCGGTGCTCGGCGAGCAGGACCGCGGCGATCTCGATGGTGTGACTGAAGCCCCAGCAGTGGCGGTGGAACCGCATCTCCTGGTCCAGCAGGAAGCGGGCGAAGTCATGGTCCAGCAGTCCTGGGGCGAGGATGAGCGCGTCCAGGACGTCCTGGCGGTCCTTCCACCACCGGTCCAGCGGCAGGCCGCCCTCGTCGTGGGCCGCCTCGAACCGCAGGAGCTCCCAGCGCTCCGGGTCCTCGGTCCACCAGGCCGGGTCGAGGGCGTCGTCGGCATCACTCTTCCGGGCGGCTTCCATGACTGAACTTCCTAGGCTTCTGTACCGGTGGCTCTCTCCGCCGCTCTGGACTTGGATCCTATGCGGCCCGCTGTCCGAGAACATCGGGGCGCCTCAACTCTCCTGATGCCAGTTCAGTCCCGGCAGCGATTGAGCGCGTGACGTCCGGGTGGCACCATCTCCAGGGTGGTTGATCGCAGAGACGACGTGAACTGGTGCGCGCTGTTCCACGCCATGGGGCCCGCCTCCGACACCCCTCGGCATCTGGCGGCGCTTCTCGGCGACGACGTGGAGGCTTTCGTCGAGGGGTACACCCACCTGTGGTCGACGACGCTCCGCCGGGAGGGGAAGGCCTGGCCCGCGACTGCGCCCACGGCGCTGCTGGTCGCCGAGTTGCTGGACAATCCGCAGTTGGGGCCCGACGATCCCTCGCTGGGGGACGCGATGCTCGCCTACCTGTACGCGGTCGGTGTCGCCGCCGACCTCGGCGACCAGGCTTCGGGGGTACGGACCCAGGTCAGGGACCGCGCGACGGAGCTGAGTGAGTGGACCAGCGCCTATCTGTCGGCCTGTGCCGACGACCGGGCCGAGATGTGGCATGACGGTACGGGGCTGGGCGAACTCGTACTCGATGAGGCGGCGCTCGCCTGTTTCGACCTGGCTCCCCTACTGCTGAGGCGAGTTCTGCCGCACCTGGCGTCGGAACGTGCCGGCCGCAGGAGGTGTGCTGCCGCGGCCGTCGGGTCACTGGCCCGGCATGCAACGGCGTCAGCCCAAGTTCACTCGCTGCGGGAGCAGTTGACGTCGATGGCCTGGGCCGCATCCTCGTCCTCATACGAAGCGGCGACCATCTTGATCTCCATCGGCCACCTCGGCGGTGACACGCGCCCCTGGCTGGCCGACCCGCACGCGGGCGTCCGGGCCTGCGCCGCACTCGCCCCCGGCCTTACCGGCGACGACACGGCGGGACGGCTGCGGCGTGAACTGGCCTGCTCGCCAGGCGTGTTCACCGAGTCCTTCGGGGACATGGCTCCGCCGCTTCAGTTCCAGTTCAAGCCGTATCAGGACCTGCTCACGCCAGTAGGGCCCCAGAGGGTCGACGATGCCGACAAGCCCCTGCCGCACGCTTCTGCGTAGGTCTGCGACGGGCTGCTGAATGCTGGGATCTGAGGACTCGGACAGGGCGTGAGGCGACTGATCGAGACGGGTCGGATGGCTTGAGCGACGCGACGCGCCCCGAAACGCGTTGCCGAGCTTCGCCACGGCCCCGGCACCTCGAAGACGGCGGCCCCATCCCCACCCCACTCCAGGACTCTGTCCGGTGGTCATCAATCTGGTCGGGGCCGATGTCAGCAGTGCGCAATACGATCCGAGGATGCGAGCTTCAGGAACATTCAAGGTGGCCGACTTCACCCCGGCTCCGATGCCTGGCCCGGCGATCGAGACCGCGGTGCCCGTCGGTGTCGCCACGATGAACAAGCAGTACGAGGGCGAGGTCGCCGGACGCTCGGCCACCTTGTTCACCGCGGCGTTCGACCAGTCCACCGGCACCGGCACCTATGTCGCGATGGAGTCATTCGACGGGGCGCTCCACGGCCGGTCGGGTGCCTTCAACTTTGCGCACTCCGCAACGACCCTGGGCGAGGGCAGACAGAGCGAGTTCTTCGTCGTCGTCCCCGGCAGCGGAACGGGCGAGCTGGCCGGGATCACCGGCACTGGAGGCATCGCCGTCGACTCGGACGGCACGCACCGGATCTGGTTCGACTACGTTCTCGGCCGGTAGCTCAGCAGGGCGCCCGGCACCAGAACGGAACCTCGCGGGGTGGCCACCGATTGGGCGACGCCGGTGAAGTGGAGAGGGCGCAACGCGCAAGGCTCCTGTGCCGCTGAGGGAGACGCTCGAGGTCTCAACCCGTCGGCACAGGAGCCTCGTTGGTTGGCCCGCCGCGCTCGGCCTCCCTCACACCTTGGTCGAGTGGGTCGCGATGCTCGTCGTCACCGGTGAGGTTGACCGACGGTGCGAACGTCCGCCGCATCGGCATGCCCTCGCGTTGACACATTCCGATATAGGCATACGGTGAGGACATGGCACGAGCGGCGACGACCTCGGACGCGTTCAACGCGATCGCCGAGCCGCAGCGGCGGGAGATCCTGGTGCTGCTGCGGGGAGGCGAGCGGCCGGTGACCGAACTGGCGCGGGACCTGGGGATGACCCAGCCGCAGGCGTCCAAGCACCTGCGGGTGCTCCGCGAGGTCGGGCTGGTGCGGGTCCGCGTGGCGGGCAAACAGCGGCTGTACGGCCTGGACGCCCAAGGGCTGCGGCCGGTCCACGAGTGGGTCGGCGGCTTCGAACGGTTCTGGAACGAGACCTTCGACCGACTGGACGAGTACGTGCGAGATCTGAATCAGGCAAGGCAGGAGGAACCACCGGATGACGACGACCAGTAGCGGCGGCGGGCCCGACCACCCGACCGCGGACCGCGAGATCGTGGTTTCCCGGGCCATCGGCGCGCCACGGGAGCTGGTGTTCGAGGCGTTCACGCAGGTCCGGCACCTCTCACGGTGGTGGGGACCGGACGGGTTCACGACCACGACGCGGTCCTTCGAATTCCGTGCGGGCGGGGTCTGGGACTTCGTGATGCACGGGCCGGACGGGACCGACTACCAGGAGTGGATCAACTGGACCGAGATCGTCCCGCCGGAGCGGATCGCGATGGTGCACGGCGAGTCCCGCGACGACCCCAACGCCTTCGAGTCGGTCCTGACCTTCGAGCCGGCCGGCGAGGAGACCCGGATCGTGATGCGCGCGGTGTTCCCCACCAAGGAACTGCGCGACGAGGCGGTGGAGAAGTACCACGCGGTCGAGGGCGGCGAGCAGACCCTGCGCAACCTGGCGGCCTACGTCGCCGAACTCACCGGGAGCGACACCACCGGGAACGAGACCTCTGGGAACGAGACCGACCGGAGCGAGCGCACATCGAAGGGAGTGGAGGGCTGATGGCCGGCAAGGTGTTCTTCAGCGTGACGATGTCGCTCGACGGCTTCATGGCGCCGGAGGCCGTGCCTGTCGAGGACGTCTTCTCGCCCGAAGGTCAGAGCGACCCGAGGGTCCAGCGCTGGATGGCGAAGTGGTCGGAGCTTCAGGCGTGGCTGTTCCCGCAGCGGTGGTTCCGGGAGAACCTCAAGCTCGGCGTTGGCGGCGAGGAAGGACTCGACAACGACATCGCACGGGCGACGTACGAGCGCACCGGCGCGAGCGTCATGGGAAGACGATCCAGGAGTACCTGGACAGCGGCCTCGTCGACGAATTCTCGATCACCCTCGCGCCCGTGCTGTTCGGCACCGGCATCCGCCTGTTCGACCGCGTGGACCCGGCCCGCCTCGCCCTCGCCCAGACCCGCACGGACGCATCGTCCCGGGTGACCCACCTGACCTACTCCGTCGGCAAGCGATAGCCGACGCACCACGCCGGTCAGCGCCCCATCCCGTGGCCCAGGCTGCGCGGGGTGGGACGCCGATCCAGTCGAGTACGGACATCACTGCGCTCCTGTGGGAAGCGCAGAAGTCAGCGGCCATCCGAGTCCGTTGCTGGTGAGTTCTGGGGTGCATCCCGGACGACTCGGTCGATGACGGCTGCGGCTCGCTCCGGTTGTTCCTTCAGCCACCTGCCGAGGTGGTGCTGGACGCTCTGTCCGACACAGTCGCGGACTGCGGAGTTGCCCAGCACGCCACGTGTGGAACCCTCGAACTCGGGACGGTCCAGCTTCACCGACACGACGGCCGTCAGGCCCTCGCCGATCTGGTCGGTGCCAAGGTCTGGGTCCGTTGCCGTCAGCAGATGCTGCTCGCGCGCGTACGCGGTGACCGCGGCCGCCGCTCCGTCGCGGAAGCCCAGCGCGTGCGTGCCGCCAGTGGTGGGCCGACTGTTGGCGAAGCTCCGGACCCGTTCCTCGCCGGAGCGGGACCAACGGAAAGCAACCTCCATCACCCCCGCCATCCGTGGGTCCTCGTGCTCGAAGGCGATGATCTCTCTGGGCGCGAGCTCTGTGGGCGCGGGCTCTGATGCGGGGCTGTCGAGGAAGACGACGAAGTCTCGCACCCCGCCCGGGAACCGGAACCGCGTCGAACGGGACTCACCCGGCCCGCGCCGGTCGGTCAACGAGACCTCCAAGCCCTGGTTCAGGAAGGCCAGTTCCCTGAAGCGCTCCGCCAGCCCGTCGAACGAGCACTCTGTGGTTCCGAAGATGTCGGCGTCGGGCCAGAAGGCTATCGACGTCCCGCTTCCGGTCGCCGCGCCTGCCTCGGTGAGCGGGGTGACGGCCACGCCGCGTACGTACTCCTGGACCCAGCGGACGCCCTCGCGCCGCACCTCGGCCGTCATCCGGCGTGACAGGGCGTTGACGACGGCGGGCCCCAAGCCGCAGAAGCCAAGTGTCACGCTGTGACGGCCGTCGGGTCCCGCCCCGGCCTGCATGTCGGTGAGCAGGGCTTCGAGCCCGGAACCGCCGGCGCCCTCCGGTTTGTCGATGGGAACGCCCGGCCCGTCGTCGGCGACACACACGCCGCCGTCGGGCATGAGAGTGATGTCAACGCGGCCGGAACCCGTGGCCAGGGCCTCGTTCACCGCCCGATCGGCCACCTCGAACACCATCTGGTTCAGGCCGCGTTCACCTGTCGAGCCGATGTACATCCCCGGCCGCTTGCGAACGGCTTCCCACCCCTCCAGCACCTGGATGTGGCTGGCGTCGTATCTGTTGGCTTCCCCACTCACATTGCCCCCTCCGGTGACGGCCGACAACACGCCCCCAGGCTAGGTGAATTGCGGGAAAATACCAGGCCAGGCCACTTTCGCCGATGGCGTGGGCGGGTGAGTGAGCGACTTTTGGAAGGACGCCGACCCAGGGGGTGCGAATCGCCGCTGGAGTGCGGTCGCGGGTCCCTCGAGGCCGCGTACGACACCGTTGCCAGCGGCCTCGAGGCCCTCAATTTTGACTGCTCGACAATCAACCTGCGGTGGTCCAGGCGGTGCCGCCCCGGCCGGGGCGGCACCGACGCGACGGCGCCGGGACGGTCAGCGCACGGTCCGTATCGGCAGGATGCTCAGCGCGCCGAGGACGGTCAGGAGGATGCCGGCGACGAACAGCGCGCTGTAACCGCCGAGCGCTCCGATCACCACCGCGGCGACCGCGGGCGCCAAGGCCTGGGGGAGTGCGTTGGCGACATTGAGGACGCCCATGTCCTTGGCGGCCGCGTCGGGCCGGGGAAGCACCTGTGTCATCAGCGCCGTGTCGACGGCCATGTACATCCCGAAGGCGCAGCCGGAGAGAACGGCGTAGCCGAACATCGAGGCCACGCTGTGCAGGACCAGGGGCAGGGCGAGAGCGCCGGCCATGCCGAGGCTGGAGGCGATGACGAAGGGCTTGCGACGGCCGACGCGGTCCGACCAGGGACCGGAGACGACGATCATCACGATCAGCCCGGGCAGCATAGACAGGCTCAGCAGCGGCACCAGGTGGTTGGCGTGGTCGCGGGTCAGGCCCAGGTAGTCGTCGAGTATGTACAGCTGGTACGACGCGACGCAGTAGTACCCCAGGACGAGCAGGAAGCGGCCGAGGAAGGCCCAGCCGAAGTCGGGGTGCTTGCGGGGGCTCACCCAGAATCCGGCGAGGAAGGCCTTCCAGCGGAATACCTCGCCCTGCGGGGCGGGGGCCGCGGGCTCCTTGTTCAGCAGCAGGTACACCGCGGTGCCGATGACGACCAGGACGCCGAAGGCGGCGAAGCCGAGCCCGAGCGCGTGCGCGAAGCCGGCGGCGGCTGCGGCGCCGAGCGTGGCGCCCAGCATCTGGGCGAGACCGGCGGCGGAAGAGAAGACGCCTCGCCGGTGTTCGGGCGTGCGGTCCGGGATCACGGCGGTCAGCGGGGCCTGAAGGCCGTTGAGGGAGATCTGCGCCAGCGCCCAGGCCACGCCGATCCACAGCAGGTTGTTGCCGAGGCCGAGCGCGATGAGTGACAGCCCGCCCAGCAGGGCACCGCCCGCCATCCACGGGGCACGGCGGCCGAAGCGGCCGTGAGTGCGGTCCGAGAGCGCACCCGCGACGGGGTTGGCGAGCATGGCGCCGAACGCACCGACGGCGCTGATCACGCCGAGGGAGGTGGACTTGGAGCCGGGGTCGATGTCCGCCACGAGATTGGGGAGCAGGACGGCGGGGACGGCGCCGTAGACGGCGTACAGGGCGACGCTGTTGGCCATCAGGCCGGTCAGCAGGCGCCGTTCGCCGGTGGTGGGGGCCTGGTCCGCGACGGTGGCCGGTGCCGTGTCCGTGGGCTGCCCGGAGGGGACGGTCGACTCCATGCCGGAGCCGATCGGTGCAGTTGTCATGACGACCTCTTTGTCGTACGGGATTTGGCGCAGCCTCGGGCGGCGCGACGGTCCTGAGCGGTGGGCGGGGCGGCGGAGAGCCGGAGGCGGGTCAGGTTGGGACGAGCTGAGCGGCGGGCCGAAAGTGGTTCGGGGCGGGGGAGGTTACGGAGGGGGAGGAGCGGCGAAGGGCCGAAGGCATTTCAGAGTGGGGAAGTTGAGGCCGGGGGAGAGGCGGCGAGCGCCGCGCCTCCGCCGGGGGAGCGATGGCGAGCGCCGCCCCTCCCCTCCCCCGGGGAATCAGGACCCGGCCGCGGTGGCGCGTGCGGCGTTGAGATCGCCGAGGAGCTTCTCCAGGTCGGCGGCGGTGACGGCGCCGGCGGCGAAGCTGAGCAGCCGGCCGACCGGGATGGACGCCATCATCCGGGCCATGTCGACGCCGAGGACGTCGCTGTCCGCGGCTGCCGCCGGCATGGGCATCAGCGCGCCGAGGATCTCGGCGGCGCCGGGCGCGGCCATGACCTCGCCCAGCGTGGAGTCGAGGGTCAGCGGCAGGATGAGGCCGTCCCCCTCCACCTCGACCGTGGCGGTGGCGCGGATGTCGCGGCTGGAGGCGGCGGCGCGTACGTCGTAGCCGCCGCCCTCGACGATCCAGCGGTCGGCGCGGACATCCCAGTACGCCAGGTCCTGGCGTTCGATCAGCACGCTCACCCGTTCCGCGGTACCCGCGGCCAGTGCCACGACGGTGTGGCCCTTGAGCTCCTGGGGCGGCCGGACGACGGCCGAGCCGGGCCTCGTCACGTAGAACTGGACGACCTCGCGGCCCGCTCGCTGCCCGGTGTTGGTGACCGTGACGGACGCGGTGATGCCCTGGGCACCGGCGGTCAGTTCGAGGCCGGAGTAGGCGAAGGAGGTGTACGACAGTCCGTGCCCGAAGGGATAGGTGGCCTCCATGGAGCGGGCGTCGTACCAGCGGTAGCCCACGAACAGGCCCTCGCCGTAGGCGACATGGCCGTGCTCGCCGGGGAAGTCCAGATAGGCGGGGGTGTCCTCGATCCGCACCGGCACGGTCTCCGTCAGCCGCCCCGACGGGTTGACCCGGCCGAACAGCACATCCGCGAGCGCGCCCCCGCCGGCCTGGCCGAGCAGCGCACCGTCCAGCACGGCGGCAGCCTGATGGTCGACGTCGGCCAGGCGCAGTACGCCGCCGTGCGAGAGGACGACGACGGTACGCGGCTGGGCGCGAACCACCGCTGCCAGCAACCGGAGCTGTTCGGTGGGCAGTTCGATATGGTCGCGGTCGAAGCCCTCGGACTCCTGGTGGGCCGCCAGGCCGAGGAGGACGACGGCGGTGTCCGCCGCCGCGGCGGCTCGGACGGCCTCGTCCCGCAGGGCGGCCGCGTCGCCGGAGCCGTCGGTGGTGAATCCGGCCGCGTAGGTGACCTCGGAGTCCGCCGCAAGGGCGCGGATCTCCTCCAGCGGCAGGTCCACGCGGGTCGGGTTCACATGCGAGCTGCCACCGCCCTGGTAGCGCGGTGACTGCGCGAACTCACCGATCACCGCGAGGGATCGGCCTTCCTCCAGCGGCAGTACGGCCCGTCCCTCGACCGGCTCGTTCTTCAGCAGGACGACGCAGTGGGCGGCCACCTGCCGGGCCAGGTCGTGGTGTGCCTCGGCGTCGAACGCGGCGACCCGCACCGCCCGGCCGGCCTCGGCCTTCGCGGCCAGAGCGAGCATGCGGGCGGCCGCTCGCGCGACCACGGCCGCCTCCAGCTCTCCCTCCTCGACCGCCGCCACGACCTGCGCGTCGGTGACGCCCCCGGCCCCGGGCATCTCGAGGTCGAGGCCCGCCGCCACCGCCTTCACCCGGTTCGACACCGCGCCCCAGTCGCTGACCACGACACCGTCGAAGCCCCACTCGTCGCGCAGCACTTCGGTGAGCAGCCAGTGGTTCTCGGAGGCGTAGACGCCGTTGACGCGGTTGTAGGAGCACATCACGGTCCACGGCTGCGCCTTCTGCACCACATGCTGGAAGGCGCGCAGATAGATCTCGCGCAGCGGGCGCGGGGCGATGTCGGAGCTGGAGCGCATGCGGTCGTACTCGGTGTTGTTGGCGGCGAAGTGCTTCAACGAGGCGCCCACACCGGTCTCTTGGAGTCCGCGTACCCAGGAGGCGGCGAGTGTGCCGGACAGGTGCGGGTCCTCCGAGTAGTACTCGAAGTTGCGGCCGCAGCGCGGGTCCCGCTTGATGTTGATGCCCGGTCCGAGGAGTACGTCGACGCCCAGCGCGCGGCTCTCCAGGCCAAGCGCCGTACCGACCTTGGCGGCCAGGTCCGTGTCCCAGCTCTGCCCGAGGCCGACGGCCGGCGGGAAGCACGTGGCGGGTTCGCTGCCCGCGAGGCCGAGGTGGTCGGTGGCACCTACTTGGCGGCGCACGCCGTGCGGTCCGTCGGTGAGCACCAGCGAGGGGACGTCACCGACCTGCTTCGTGCTCCAGAAGTCGGCGCCGCTGCCCACGGCAGCCTGCTGCGCCGTCGACAAGGAAGCGGGGTCATGCGTGGTCACGGGGTCTCCTCAGGTAGTGCGGTGCCCTGGCGGACGGTTGTGAAGCGGGAGAAGCGGGAGAAGCGGGAGAAGCGGGAGAAGCGGGCGCGGCGCTTCGTACGTGCGCGTGCCGGAGAAGCCGGTTCGGGTGGCGGGCTCAGCGCCCCCACGACGCGCAGCCCACCACCGCCCGGAGTGTCGGCGATTCCCTGGTCAGGAAGGGAAGGCAGCGAACCGCTGCCGCACTCGGCCGCCTCGCCGACTTTGAAAACGTTATGGCATTCGGTTTTCGGCGACAAGGGGTCCCACCAGCGAATTTCCTGTGAAGTAGAGTCCTGCTCATGGCACGACGTGGTTCGTACGCGAAAGGCATCGCCAAGCGTGAGGAGATCCTCGAGACGGCGCTCGGGATCGTGGCACGGGTCGGTTACAGCCGTACGACGGTCCGCGAACTCGCCCAGGCGGTGGGGTTGAGCCAGACGGGCCTGTTGCACTACTTCGGAACCAAGGAACAGCTCTTCATCGCCATCCTGCGCCGCCGCGACGAGGTCGACCAGCGCATGGTGACAGGCGCCGTCGATGCCGCCCCTGGCACGTCACCGGACCTGGCCCAGGGGCTCACCGCGCTCGTCCGCCACAACGCCGAGGTTCCGGGGCTCACCCAGCTCTTCTCCCGTTTCGCCTCCGAGGCGGCGGAGCCCGGTCACCCGGCGCACGAGTACTTCCGCGACCGATACGCGACCGCGCGCTCCACCGTCGCGACGGCCATCCGCGAGCAGCAGGCGGCAGGCTCCCTGCCCGCGGACCTCGCCCCCGACCGCATGGCCGGGCTCCTGTTCGCCTTGATCGACGGCTTGCAGATGCAGTGGATGTACGACCCAGAGATCGACATGGCCGAGCAACTCGCCTATTTCTGGCGCCTGTTCGCCCCCACATCCACGACGGGGGCCGAGAGGCCGCCGGACGCGGAACCAGTGATGTGACGATCACCGCGAGACGCTGAGCTTCCGGACCGTAAGGCGATCGCCGGCGAGGGCGCGGCCGCACTCACAGCGGGGATGCCGGTGCAGGGCAGGCACCCCTAGACGGAGCGCCTGCCCTGCGGTTGTCTTTGCCGGCCGGACAGCGGCTTTTGAGCGCAGCACCGCGGGGTCCGCTGTGCCGCTGTGGCCGAGACTGATGACGTCCCGTCAGACCTCGGTGCGCTCACCGGCCCGCCGGGCCCGCTCCTGTCGGTAGGCCTCCGCCCGGGTGAGGTAGTCCCGGTGCTCCTGCTCGGGGTCAGGCGGCAGGTCCGGGGTGTCGGTGGTGGCGAAGAACTCCAGCAGGGCGTCGTTCGAGCTCACGGCCAGGTCGCCGGAGCGGGCGAACATGTCCGACTCGTAGCGGGCGGTCGCCCGGTCGAGCGCCGCCAGGTCGAGACCCGCCGTCGGGTCGGGGCCGGCCGCCCGGCTGACGGCGTGCGCGAGCTCCGCGCCGTCCAGCATCGCGAGGTTGGCGCCGTGACCGCCGAAGGGCGCCATCAGGTGGGCCGCGTCGCCGATCAGCGTGACCCCGGGGACGTGCTCCCAGGCGAGCGGCGCGGGCAGCGCCCAGAAGGACCGCGGCACGTAGTCGCCGTCGTTGCGGACGATCGACGCGCGCATGGCCGCCGACCAGTGGCCGAACTCCCGCGCCAGGTGGGAGCGGACGCTCTCCCGGTCGGTGAGGTCGACGCCGGCCCCGATGTGCCAGTCCGGTGCGGCGCGGAACGCGATGTAGCCGCGGACCACGCCGTCGCCGTTGCGTTGCAGGATCACCGCGCGGCCGTCGTTGTCGTTGGAGAACATGTGACCGTCCCCGACGATCCCGGCGACCTCGGGGTGGCGGGAGTCGACCTCGTCGAACCGGGCGTCCAGGAAGCAGACCCCCAGGTGCCGTGGGGCGGCGGCGCTGACCAGGGGGCGGACCTTCGACCACGCCCCGTCGGCGCCGATCACCAGGTCGGCCTCCACGGTGGTGCCGCCCGCGAACTCCAGGCGGTGGCCGCCGTGGCCGAGCGGGGTCGCGCTGACGAGCCGGTGGTTCCAGCGGACGGTGGCGGGCCGCAGGTGGTCGAAGAGCAGTCGGCGCAGCCGGCCGCGGTCGATCTCCGGCGCGGCCTCGTCGCCGGGGGCTGGGGTGAACTCCGCCAGGACCGTGCCCTGGTGGTCGCGGCGGGTCTTGGCTTGGCCCTCCGGTCGGGCCTGCGCCATGAAGGCGTCGAGCAGCCCGGCGTCCGCGAGAGCGATCTGTCCGGAGTCGGCGTGCAGGTCGAGCGTGCCGCCGGAGTCGCGGGAATCCACGGCATGGTCGGCGTCGTAAACAGTGACCTCGATGCCGTGGCCTTGCAGGACGCGGGCGCACGTCAGGCCGGCGGGCCCGCCGCCGATTACGCAGATCCGGGGTGTGCTGTTCGTCATCGGGACCTTCCCCTCAAGTGGCGCGGTGATCGCGAACGGGTCGCGACAGCACCTGGGTAGGTGCAACCGCTAAAAAAGCGTAACAGCTCAACTTTCGTATCCGATCCATGAACGCGGTAAGGTGGCCGGGTGACCGAGATGGGGCGCCGAGAGCGCAAGAAGGCAGCCACCCGCCAGGCCCTTGCGGACGCTGCGCTGCGACTGTTCACCGAGCGGGGCTACGACGAGGTCGGGGTGCGCGAGATCGCCGACGCGGCCGACGTCTCGGTGACGACGCTCTTCAAGCACTTTCCCGACGGCAAGGAGGCGCTGGTCTTCGACCAGGACGTCGACCGCGAGGCGGCCCTGGTCGCGGCGGTCCGCGAACGCCCCGCCGGCCAGTCCGTCCCGGAAGCACTGCGCCGCATGCTGCTCGGCGAACACTCCCGACGGGTCCACACCGACCCACGGTTCGACGACTTCCTGCGCCTGATCGACACCACCCCCGCGCTGCGGGAGTACGCCCGCCGGATGTGGCTGCGGCACGAGCACGCCCTGGCCGCGGCGATCGCCGACGACGCCGGACTGCCCGCGGACGACCCGGGCTGCCTGGCGCTGGCCCACTTCGCCCTGGAGGTGCCCGTTCTCGTACGCGGGTCCAGCGACCCCGACACGGCCCTCGACCGGGTCTTCGAGCTGCTAGGCAACGGCTGGACCGGCGGTACGCACGCAGGCTGACCCGACGTCAGCGCCCAGGTGTCACAAGCGGCGCCCGGAAGACGCGCAGGCACGACGTCGGCATGCACGCGGGCGATTTCGCGCGCGCCGGAGTGGCCGGGTCAGAGCTGACGCCTCTCGGGCTCGTCAGCGGCGGCGTCGCCGAACGGGGTGAAGGCAATGCTCGATCCGAACATGTGGTCACCGCTCCGGAAGGCGAGCAGACGCGCCGATGGGGCGTCCCCCGCCGCGCCGAAGTGGAAAACCGCGAACGGAGCGGTCCGGTCACCGGAGGCGTAGCCAAGGGTCTTGGCCGAGCACGGATCCTGGTCGCCGAAGATCACGGAAGGCCGGCCGTGGACCCGCAGAACATCGTCGAATGTGCGGTCGGTCTCCGCCCAGTCCTCGGCTGTCTCGACGAGGCTCGTGAAATCGGGAGCACGCAAGGCTCGATCGAGACGGAGCCAGCCACGCTGGTGAGCCGCGGCGCCGTACTCCGCGGCCACCACGTGAATCTCCGGCTGGGGAAAGCAGTAGCGCAGCAATGCCGTCATGTTCAACCGCGCGTTGTCGTCCACGATCCATCGCGCGCCGTCGGCCCGGGCCTCGTTCTCGGCGAGGGCGTCGAGGAAGAGCGGCAGGGACGCGAGCCCGCCGTGCGCCTCGGGGCACCGCACGGCGGCGTTGAACTCGTCGAGCACGCGGCCGCGTTCCGCCGTGGTGGGCAGGGCCTGACGGTGAACCGTACGAGGATTCCTCCGAAGAGACAGCATGCCGAACACCTTCGGACGTTGCCGTCCGGCTGTCCACCGTATTCCTCATCGGGCTCGAACAGTCAAGGGCATGCCCGGTGTCATGGCCCGGTGGGCAGGTCCGGGGAGCGGAGCACGAGCAGGGTGATCTCGCTCGGGGCGAAGACGCGGAACGGCGGGCCCCAGAAGCCGGTGCCGCGGCTGGTGTAGAGGAGGGTGCGGGTGCCGTGGTGGCTGAGGCCGGCGACTACGGGCTGGTCGATGCGGACCAGGTGGTGGAAGGGCCAGATCTGGCCGCCGTGGGTGTGGCCCGAGAGCTGGAGGTCGATCCCGGCGGCCGCCGCCCGGTCGATGAACTTGGGCTGGTGTGCCAGGAGCAGGACGGGCAGGTCGGGGTCGGCGCCGTTCAGGGCTCCGGCGAGGTGGGCGCGGTGGCCTGCCAGGCCGGAGGACTCCGCGGTGACGTCGTCCACTCCGGCGACGACGAGGGTGTCGCCTCCGCGTTCGAGCAGCAGATGGCGGTTGCGCAGCGGCTCCCAGCCCAGCTCGTCCATCAGGTCGACCCAGCCCTGGGCCTCGCTGTAGTACTCGTGGTTGCCGGTGACGTAGACACGGGCCCGGGTGGCCCGCACGGTACCGAGCGGGGCGGCCTGGGCGCGGCGGCGTTCGGCGGTGCCGTCGGCGATGTCGCCGGTGTGGCAGACCAGGTCGGCTTCCAGAGCGTTCACCGTCTCGCACACCCGTTCCGACCAGCGAGTGCGATCGAGCGGGCCGTAGTGGGTGTCGGTGATGAGGGCGACGCGCGTGCCGTCCAACCCGGCACCCAGCCGCGGGAGTTGCACGTCGAGTCGGCGCACGCGTGGCACGCGGCGGGCTTCGGCGTACCCCCACGCGAGCAGTACGGCGGTCACGCCGAGGACGGCCCAGGTGACGATCCGGGCCCGGTCCTGGCTCTCGCCGACGCCGGCCACGGTCAGGGCGAGCCGCAATACGCTGCCGAGGAGCACGGACCAGGTGAACAGAACCCAGCTGGTGCCCAGCAGGGTGTCACCGACGATCGCCGCCCGGTCCTGCTGGCGCCGGCCGTGGCCGCGCATCATCGCGAGCGGCATACCGATGAGGCCGAGGGTGAACAGTGCGGTGCCGACCAGAGTGACGGGCAGCGGCCAGTGCTGGCCGGTGTACAGGAGAACCCAACAGGGCACGGTCCACAGCAGGACGGGGGCGATCAAGGGGAGGTAGCGCATCAGGCGGTGCAGTCGGCTCTGCCGCGGCGCTTGCGCTTCACTGTCGACGGGTCGGGTGTCGCTGGTGTCGGTCACGCTTCCCCTCCTTAACCAGGGTGACGTCTCGCGCACTGTATCCGGTCGTCCTCAGGCCGGCCGGGCCCGCCGGTGACCTCCGGGGCTTCGGGACGGGGATCTCCGCCGAGACTCCTGCCCCGTCCCGGCGGATCGACGACGTCCACCCCTGTCCTGGCGAGGCCACGACCGATGCCGAGGAGGCGGCGCTGTCGGTCGGGGTGCAGATGATCCACCCGTGACCGTTGCTCAAGGGACCCGAGCACCAAACGCCGCCGACCGGGCCGAGGCCGACAAGGTCGAGGGTCTCGGCACGCGGGTTCAGGCCAGGGAGGTGACCAGCAGGGCGAAGGCGGCGATGATGACGGCGACGCGGACGTAGTGCCAGCGGTTCCAGCGGTTCATCTGCTCCTTCCAGTCCTCGGGCCGGTTCTCGGGCGTCCACGTCTTGTTCCGGTTGTTGATCGGGACGAGCAGCAGGAGCGACATGACCACGCTGAGGATCAGCAGGGCGCCGGCGATGACGACGAGGCCGGCGCCGTCGTGGTGCCGTCCGGCGATGGCCCAGACCGCGACGAGGACGAGCGAGCTGATGTACCAGACCGGCATCACGGCGCCGAGCATCCGGCCCCCGTGGGCGTGGCCGAGTTGGCCACTGTCCTCGGGCAGGGCGTTGAGGATCGGGCCGATGACGAAGGCGACGGAGAACTCCACCCCCACCATCACGCCGACGAGCACGGTGGTGACGACCTCGAGTGCGTTGAGCATGATGACCCTCCTGTAATCTAGCGCTGCTAGGTGATAGGGCAACGCTAGTACTAACTCTGCTCGATTGTCTAGCAGTGCTAGGATCGAGTTATGTCGGTACAGGAACGCAAGGAGCGCGAACGGGCGGCCCGCGAGCGCCTCATCGTGGCGACGGCCCGCGAGCTCGCGGAGCAGCAGGGCTGGGACGCGGTCACCACCCGCCGGCTCGCCGAGCGCATCGAATACAGCCAGCCCGTCCTCTACAGCCACTTCCGCGGCAAGCGCGAGATCATCGGCGCCGTCGCCCTGGAAGGTGCCGCCGAGATGGCCGCGACGATGCGGACCGCGGCCTCCGCCGCGGACGGCCCGCGCGCCCGGGTCACCGCCCTTGCCCGCGCCTACCTCGATTTCGCCGAGCGCAACCCGGCGGTCTACGACGCACTCTTCCAGCTCGACGGCGGCCTGGCGTTCGCGAACGAGGGCACCCCGGAGCCGCTGAAGGACGCTTTCGCCGCCCTGTTGGAGAACCTCGCCGAGGTCGCCGGCGACGGTGTTCACCCGGGGCTGTTCACCGAGGTGTTCTGGGCGGCCCTGCACGGGCTGGCGACCCTGACCCGGGCGGGACGGCTTCCGCCGGGGGACGCGGAGCGAAGGGTGGACCTGCTGGTGGACCGGCTCGCTGTCACCTGAGACCCCGGCCGGGCCGCCGACCGGGGTCTTCCGGCCCGGCTTCCGGCCCAGGCCGTCGCTTCCCGGTCCGACGCTGGCCCGACCCGCTTGTCCGCCGGAGTCGACACGGCTGCCGACACACCCGGGTTCCACGGAGCGCCGACACGGTTCTCATCCCTTGTCGGGGAACTCCTGTGCCCACCATGCCGAGTTGACGTTTCTCGGGCAGAGCACGATCGGCGTCGAGGGCGAGTTGCGGGTCCGGTCGGCGGAGGCACTGGCGGCGGGGGCGGCCGTGGTGAAGTCTGACCGCACACGGCTGACGGCGGACTCCTTCCAAGGGGGCGCCGACACGACGACGGGGGCAGCGATCGATGGACCGAACCGACGACGACGCGCGGAAGATCCGCAGGGTTCCCACCGGTTCCGACTGCCCGGTCGGCCGCGGGGACGACGGCACGTGGCAGGTGCGCGGCTACTCGGCGGCGCGCGCCGTTCTGCGCAGCACCGACACCGTACAGGCGGGTCTGGGCGTCGAGACCGTCGAGAAGATGCCCGCCCGGATCCGGCGTCCCGTTCTGTACCGCGACGGGCCCGAACACCGGGAACACCGCCGTCAGACCGCCCGATACTTCACCCCCCGCCGCGTGGACGAGCACTACCGGGAACTCACCGAACACGTCACGGGCAAGCACCTGGACACCCTGCGCACCGAGGGCGAGGCACGGCTGGAGGACCTCACCTTCGGCGTCGCGATCGACGTGGCGTGCGGGGTGATCGGGCTGACTCGCAGCAGACCCGGCATCCAGCGCCGGCTGGAGCGCTTCTTCCCAGAGAAATTCGGCAAGCCCGGGCTGACCAGTCCGCACGGCATCTACTGGCTGTTCCGCCAGAACACCAACTGGCTGCGGATCTACCTCGCCGACGTCCGCCCGGCCGTTCGCGCCCACCGCGAACGGCCCGCCGACAACCTGATCTCGCACCTGATCGCGGAGGGCTGTTCGAACCCCGAGATCCTCGGCGAGTGCCTCACCTACGCCGCTGCCGGAATGGTCACCACCCGCGAGTTCATGTGCGTGGCCGCATGGCATCTGTTCACCGACCCCGCACTGCGCGAGCGCTACTCGGCGGGGAGCGAGAGCGAACGCCTCGCGGTGATCCACGAGATCCTGCGCCTGGAACCCGCGGTCGCCCGTCTGAGCCGGCGAACCACCGGCGCCGTCGACGTGCCGGGTGCCGATGGCCCGGTCACCGTGCCCGCCGGTGCGCTCGTCGACATCTACGTGGACGAGGCCAACACCGACGCCGAGGCCATGGGGACCACCCCCACGGCGGTCTGCCCCAGCCGGCCGGCGACGACCGGCCGGTACGCGGCCGCCCTGTCCTTCGGCGACGGACCGCACCGCTGCCCCGGTGCCGACGTCGCGATGATGGAGACCAACGTCTTCCTCGGCCACCTCTTCGCCCTCGAAGGCATCCGCATGCTCACGCCGCCCCGCGTCACGTTCCAGGACGAGATCGGGGGCTATGTGATCCGCGGACTCCGCGTGGCCGTCGACCGGGTGTGACGCCGCGCCGACAGCACGCGCCCGGCGTCCCGGCCAGGCATGCGTTCAGGGCCCTCCAGAACATACGGAGCGGCCCTGAACCTCGTGCGGATCCGGTCAGGCGTGCGCGGCCACCGGCTCCTTCGCGATCGTGGCCTCGGCCGGGGAGACCGCGTACATCACCGAACCCGCGCACAACGTCATCGCCTGGTGGACCACCGGGCGCCCCGACACCCCCGTCGCCGTCCCCGCCGAGGCGACCTCCCAGCAAGGAGCACCCGCGTGACCGACCTCCTCACCACCCCCGAATCCGCGGCCCTCGACACCTCGGCAGAAGAACTGAGGCTGCGGCGCGAACTCGCCGCCGTCTACCGGCTGGTCGCCCACTTCCGCATGACCGACCTGATCTTCACGCACATCTCGCAACGGCTCCCGGGCCCGGACGACCACTTCCTCATCAACCCCTACGGACTGCTCTTCGAGGAGATCACCGCCTCGAACCTCGTCAAGATCGACCTGGACGGAAACCCCGTCGAGCCCACCGAACACCCCGTGAACCCGGCCGGGTTCGTGATCCACAGCGCGATCCACAGGGCTCGCACCGACGCCAACTGCGTGCTGCACACCCACACCAGGGCGGGCTGCGCCGTCGCCGCCCAGCAGGGCGGACTGCTCCCGGTCAACCAGATGTCGATGGAGTTCCACAACCGCGTCGGCTACCACGACTACGAGGGTGTCGCACTCAATCTCGCCGAGCAGGATCGCCTGGTCACCGACCTCGGCAGCCACTCCGCGCTCATCCTGCGCAACCACGGCCTGCTCACCGTCGGCGACAGCGCCAAGCAGGCGTTCCTGCGCATGTACTACCTGGAGAAGGCCTGCGAGATCCAGGTCACCGCCCAGGCGGGCGGCCCCCTGGTCCTGCCCTCGGAACAGGTCGCCGAGTACACCGCCCAGCAGCTCACCGGCGAGGGCGACACGTCCTCCGACTTCGAGGACCACGACGCCTACGACCTGGCATGGGCGGCGCTCCTGCGCCTGCTCGGGCGGATCGCCCCCGACTACGAGGACTGATGGGCAACACCTGGGTCGGGCCCCGCTCGTCCTTGGCGTGCGGCGCGGCGGCCTCCGCCCCGCTGCGCGTCTGCCGACCTGGCATCTGACCGGGTGCCACGATGCCGGCCACCAGCGTCTGCACAACAGCTCCCTCTCTCACGGGGGCTGGTGGGGTGACATCGCATCTTCAGCCGCGCCCTCGCAGGCGAGGTAACAGCTGTTACCATGCCGGTATGGCCAAGACGCAGCTGGGCGCACGTGTGGATGAGGATGTGGCGGACCTCGCGAAGAGGCGGGCCGCCGACCTGGGGCTGAGCATCGGGGACTATCTCGCCAGGCTCGTACAGGACGACACCAGCGGCCTGCGGGCCCGCGCGGTGGACGCGGCCGCCCGCTTCCTCGCCGAGCACCAGAGCGTCTTCGACGCGGCCGAACAGGCCCAGCAGACGGCCCGTGGGGCGCACGCGGCCTGATGGACCTGAACATCGACGTCCCCTGGATCCTGCAAGTCGCCGAGGCCGCCGGAGCCGACGATCCGGCCCCCGACGACTACGGCGTTCCCGTCTCGGCGGTCGCCCGTCAGCGTGCCGAACTGTTCGAGCAGCCCGTCTACGACGGCCCCTACGCCAAGGCCGCCGCCCTGGTCCACACCCTGGGCCGGTGCCGCTGGCTCGAGCGCTCCAACCTCGCCGTCGCCGCGGCCAGTGGTGTCATGTACCTCGAAGCCGCCGGGATCGGGGTCAAGCCCACCCGCGAGGACGCCATCGCCCTCAAGGACCTGCTCCTCGACCCCGCCTGCACCGCCGGGAAGATCTCCGCTCTGCTGCGCGCCTGGCCCACCACGACCTGAGCCCGCAGAAGCGGTACCGGACGGGTCCGGCAGCGGCTGTGCGGTTCGGCGTCGGCGGGGCCCACAGGTCACATCTACAACACGAAGTGTGCACGCAATATCCACTCCAAGTCACACAGGCCCCAGAATGACGGGGCTCAAGACCGACCTTGGGGGGTCCATGCGCGCCAGAACCGCACTCATCCCGATCGCCGTCTTCGCGACCGCACTCACGGGCTGCGACTCCGTAGCCAATCAGCAGGACAGATCCCGACGCGCCAACGACGCCGCCGCGTCCAAGGCGTCTCCCTCCTACGCGGCCGACAGCATCTTCGGCCGCTGCAAGGCACAGCAGTGGCCCCAGCCCATGCCCGACGTCGAGGGCCGGACGTTCGAGCCGCTCAGCAAAGAACTCATGTGCTTCGACAACCTTGAGGCCTTGGCGCCCGACGGACACGATGTGATGACCGACGCGGCCGGTGGGCTGGGCGCCTGGATCGTCGTCTCCAGCACTCCCGGCCCCGGCGCCAAGGTCCGGCCCACGACCCCGATCACGCTCGAGCTCCGGGAAGGGTGAAACAGCCAGGGTTCGGGCCATGGTCCAACGCCCGCTAGCAGAGCGGAAGTTGTCGGGCCCTCCTCGGCAGGTACGCCAAGCGGCGGGCGGCCGTTGTCGGACTGCCCGTCGTGGATGTGAGCGTGCTCGGCCCGGCCATCGGCACGCCCATGTGATCACCGCGCCGAGCCGCGGGTTTCCCGTACGGACGTCGGGAAGCCCGCGGCTCGGCGTATGTCCGGCTGCGGCTCGACGGTTGGGTCGGGCACATCCCGCTCCGGGGGTCAGTCGGCAGGCTCGTCGGTCAGCGTCAGGTTGGCCCCGGAAGCCGGGTCGAAGACGTGCATCTTGGCGGTGTCTACCCAGAGTTCGGCCCGGCTGCCCTCGCGTACCCGCGTGGATGCGTCGAGACGAGTGACGATCTGGTGCCCGCCCGCACCGGTGTCGGTCGTCCCCGAGTCGGCCGCGAGCTCGGCGAGTTCGGACGTGGCGGTGGGCTGCCACTCGTCCTCGGTGAAGTAGGCGTACACATCGGATCCCAGGGATTCGACCACGTCGATGTCCACGCTGAAGGTCGTACCCGATCCGGCCCTGCCCTGGTCCACCAGAGCGGCGTCCTCGAAGGCTTCCGGGCGCAACCCCACGATCAGGTCCCTGGGGGCGTGGTGCCGCTCGAGGGTGCGGCGCAGCCGGTCGCCGAGATCCAGGTCGCCCACCGACGTGCGCAGGCGACTGCCCTCCACGGTGGCATGCAGGAAGTTCATCGCGGGGGAACCGATGAACCCGGCGACGAAGAGGTTCTTCGGCTGCTCGTAAAGGCGTTGTGGGGTTCCGATCTGCTGCACGACTCCGCCGCGCATCACCACCACCCGGTCGCCCAGTGTCATGGCTTCGGTCTGGTCGTGGGTGACGTAGACCGTGGTGCTGCCCAGACGTTGCTGGAGACGGGAGATCTGGGTGCGCATCTGGACACGGAGCTTGGCGTCCAGGTTGGAGAGCGGTTCGTCCATCAAGAACGCCTTGGGGTCGCGCACGATGGCCCGCCCCATGGCCACACGCTGGCGCTGGCCTCCGGAGAGGTTGGCGGGCTTGCGCTCCAGATGCTCCGTCAGGTCGAGGATGCGGGCGGCCTCTTCGACCTTCTCCCGGATGGTCGCCTTGTCCACTTTGGCCAGCCGGAGCGCGAAACCCATGTTCTCGCGCACGCTCATGTGCGGATAGAGGGCGTAGCTCTGGAAGACCATGGCGATGTCACGGTCCTTCGGCGTCTTGTCGTTGACGACCTGTCCGTCGATCAGGAGGGTTCCTTCGGTGATGTCCTCCAGCCCGGCGATCATGTTGAGAGTGGTGGACTTACCGCAGCCGGAGGGACCGACGAGAATGACGAACTCACCGTCCCCGACACGGAGGTTGACGTCCTTCACCGCCACCGCACCATCGGGGTAGCGCTTGGTGATGCCTTCTAGAACGATCTCTGCCACGGTCGGTCCTTCTTGTCCTGACGAACGGCTGCCGCCGGTCAGCCCTTGACGGCTCCGGAGGTGAGCCCGGCCACGATGCGCCGCTGGAAGAGCAGCACGAAGACGATGATGGGGATGGTGATCACCACGGCGGCGGCGGCGATCGAACCGGTGGGCTGGGCGAACTGACTGCTCCCGGTGAAGAAGGCGATGGCCGCCGGCACGGTCCTGGCCGCCGAGGTCGAGGTCAGCGAGATCGCGAAGAGGAAGTCGTTCCAGCAGAAGATGAACACCAGGATCGCCGTGGTGAACACTCCCGGCGCCGCGAGCGGAGCGATCACCAGCCGGAACGCCTGCGCCGGGGTGGCCCCGTCCACCTTGGCCGCCTTCTCCAAGTCCCAGGGGATCTCCCGGAAGAAGGCCGACAGGGTGTAGATGGCGAGCGGCAGGGAGAAGGTCATGTACGGGATGATCAAACCGGTCCAGGTGTCGAAAATGCCGATGATGCGCTCGATGTTGAACAACGGCGAGACCAGCGAGATCGGCGGGAACATGGCGATCAGCAGCGACATCCCGATCAGCAGGCTCTTGCCGGGAAACCGGAGCCGGGCGACGGCGTAGGCCGCCATGGTGCCCAGCCCGACCGCGATCACCGTGGAGATGAGGGCGATGCCGATGGAATTGATCAGCGCGCGGGTGAACTCGGAGGTCTGGAAGATCCCGTGGTAGTTCTCCCACGTCCACTTGGTCGGGATGAAGCTGCCGTCGGTGAGGGTGCTGGGGTCCTTGAAGGACAGCGAAATGATCCACCAGACCGGGAAGAGCGCGTAGGCGATCACGAGGATGTTGACGACGGCCCACCCCGACTTCCGTCGTCGTCCGGTGGCGGACATCAGCGTCCCCCTTCCTGGGCACCCGGGGCGGCCGCCCCGAAGAGTTTGATGAAGGCGAAGGCGATCAACGCCACGCACAGGAAGATGAGGACGGAGATGGCCGAGCCGATGCCGAGGTTGAGCGCGGTGAAGAGGTTGTCGTAGCCCAGGATGGACACCGAGCCGGTGTTGTGGGCGCCGGACGTGAGGATGTAGATGTTGTCGAAGATCCGGAAGGCGTCCAGGGTCCGGAAGAGCAGGGCGACCAGGATGGCCGGCTTCATCAGGGGCACGGTCACGAGGAAGAACCGCTGCCAGGCTCCGGCACCGTCCACCTGGGCCGCGCGCAGCGTCTCCTCCGGCACCAGGGCGAGACCGGCGAGCAGCAGCAGGGCCATGAACGGCGTGGTCTTCCAGACCTCGGCCAGGATGATCAGGCCGATGGCCGGCCACTGCTGGGTGAGAGGCGCGTCACCGGAGGGCAGGAGATCGGCCAGGTAGCCGGTTTCCGGGGTCCAGGCGTACTGCCAGGAGTAGGCGGCGACCACGGTGACGATGCCGTACGGGATCAGGATGGCGGTGCGAACCGTCCCGCGCCCGAAGATGGTGCGGTGCATGACCAGCGCCAGGGCGAATCCGAGGACGAGTTCCACGACCACGGAGACCACGGTGATGAACACCGTCACCCACAGAGCCTGCCACCAGAACTCGGAGGACAGCACAGCCCCGTAGTTGCTGAGGCCGACGAACTGTGCCTGCTGCGGGAAGCGCAGGTCGTATCGCTGGAGCGAGAGATAGATCGCGTAGACGATGGGGTACGCGGTGACGGCGAGCATGACGACCACGGCCGGTGCGCACAGCATCCAGCCCAACCGGCGTTCCTGCCGGGCTCCTTCGGACAGCGCGCGGCCGTCCTTGGGCACCGGTGCGTGCTGCGGGGCGGTCGGAGCCGACTGGGTCACGGGATCAGCCCCTTCGAGTCGAGGGCGTCCTTGATCTGGCCGCTGATCTTCTGCACGTCCGGTCGGGGGTCGATCCCGTTCGGCGGCGACAGCGTGTGCGAGATCGCGATGGACACGTTCTGGTAGGCGGGGGTCTTGGGCCTGATGCTGGCGTTCTCAAGGGCCGCCAGAACGGTGGAGGCGAAGGGGTAGTTCTTGATCAGGGAAGGGTCCGAGTAGAGCGGGCGGAGCGTGGGCGGCAGTCCACCTTTGAGCGCCGCGTTCAACTGGTTCTGCCGGTTCCGCAGGCACAGCGCCGCCTCGAAGGCGAACGCGGAGTGACGGGAGTAGGCGCCGATGGCCAGGTCGATGCCGCCGATGGTGGGCTTCGCCGGCCGGCCTCTTTCGATCCCCGGATAGGGCGCCCACCGGAACTGCTTGAAGAGCGATGGGTTGTTGGCCTTCATCGAGGGATACACGAAGGGATAGTTGATCTCGAAAGCCGCGCTGCCGGACTCCATGGCCAGCCGGTTCTGGTCCTCCATCTGATTGGACAGCGACGGGTCGGCCGCGGCCGAGGTGGCCAGGGTCTTCATGACGGAGGCCGCGCGCACCGCGGGTGGGCCCAGCCTGGGAGCCGTGGCGGTCGCGTTCAGAATGGAGCCGCCGGCGCTCTCCACCAGCGTGTTGAACCAGACCGTGAGCCCCTCGTACTGCGCGCCCTGGATCTCCACGTAGTGCGGCTTGCCCTGCTTCGCCAGACGGCCGGCCATCAGGATCATCTCGGCCCAGGTCTCGGGCGGCGTGGGGACCAGGTCCTTGCGATACCAGAGCAGTTGGGTGTTCGTGTTGTACGGGACGGCGTACAGCCGGCCCTTCCACGTGGCCGTCCGCAGCGGGACCTCCAGGGTGTCCCGGACGGCCGCGGCGCGGTTGCTCCCGGTCCACGGCAGGATCCACTTGGCTTCCGCGAATTCGGCGGGCCAGGTGACGTCCAGCCCGATGATGTCGACCGTGTCGTCCTTGGCGGCCAGTCGGCGCACCAACTGCTGGCGCTGCCCGTCCGCGGTACGGGGCAGCTTGTTGTAGCTGATCCGGTACCGCCCGCCGGACTGCTTGGAACAGGCGCCGGCCGCACTGGCCAGCGCACCGGAATCATCGGGGAAGTTGTACCAGTTGAGTGTCACCGGCCCGCCACCTCCGCCACCGCAGCCGGCCAGCAGAGCTGCCGACAGGCACAGAGCGAGCACAACCCGCAGGAGGCCACGGTTGCCGGACGACGGCGCCACCCCACACTCCTTCCGGACACGATAGATCCGGACAGAGCGGAGAACAGCCCGGACGCCCGACAGGCTAGGCCCGCACCAAGCCTCACCTCACATGCCGCACCGGCCGGTCACCCGATCGGCCGCGCGGAACACGGGCCCCGCCCCACGCCGTACGGAAGCCCAAGGGCTTCGTCGTCCTGCCCCGCCGATGGACGACAGCGGCCCGGCGGCTGACCATGGACGACACGCTGCGAAAGTCACTTGCAGTGCCGTAGCCGCCGAGATCCGGCGGCGAGGAGGCACACGCCTGACCACCACCTGGCACCCCGGACCGGACGGCCCCACAGGCTTCTACCTCGGCTCGGCTTCCAGCCGACCGGAGAGACCAGCGGAGACCAAACGGTAGGCACGCTGGAACTGGACTGAACCCACCTGATCGATCTGGACCCGAGGCCCAGCGAAGAGACAGAACCTAGCCGATCCGTTCGGCCAGAGCGACGATGATTCCCGAGGGGCCGCGGAGGTTGCAGAGTCGGTAGACGTTCTCGTACCGCGCCACCTCGCCGAGGAGTTCGGCGCCATGGCGACGCAGGCGGGTGATCGCGTCGTCGATGTCGTCCACGGCGAACATGACACGGTGCAGGCCCAGAGTGTTGGGTGGCGGGTCGAGCGGTCCGGCAGTGATCGCCGCGGGGGTGTGGAACTTCGTCAGCTCCAGCTTGCCGTGGCCGTCCGGGGTGCGCATCATCGCGATGGCGCTGCGGACCCCGTCGAGGCCGACCGTCCGGTCCGCCCAGATTCCCTCGATCTCCGCTTCGCCTTCCAATTCCATGCCGAGCTCGGTGAAGAAGGCGATGGCAGCCTCCAGGTCGTCGACGACGATGCCTACGTTGTCCATCCGCTGAATCGTCACGGGGTGCTCCTTACTGGTCGCGCGGTCCGTCCTGGCTACTGCTACCCCTGGGACGGAGTCGGCGCCGCGTTCTCGACACCCGAAAGTGTCGATGTCTTGGGTGCTTCACCTGGCCCGACGACCTACGGCTCACGATCGCCTACCAGCGACCGCCGACAGTGACGCAGCGGGTCGACGGTCAGCCGCGGCTCTCGACCAGGACTGGTCACGGCCCTGGCCTGCTGAGGGCCACCTCTCACTTCGCGGCGGTCGCCGGGCGGGACCGGAGGTGAGGGTGGGATGATCGTGTCCTGTCCGGTATGCCTGGTGAGGCCGCGTGTACCGGATCGCCGGTGACCGACGAGGAAGACGAAGGATCGATGACGCTGAGCGTGGGCCAACGGGTGCGGCTGGCTGCGGATCTCCGGTTGGCCGGGTCGGTGACCCCGGCCGGGGAGCCCCCTCAGGAGACGGGTGCCTTCGCCGCCTCGCTGTCCCTGGGCGCGGGCATCGAGGGAACCGTCGAGCATGTGGAGGAGCATCACCGGCAGCAGAACCACGAGGTCCGTGAGTACCTGCGCCTCAAGTCGCTCCTCGACGACTTCGGTCACCAGATGCCGTCGGCCAGCAGAACGCAACTGGAGGAGCAGGTGGGGACCTTGGAAGAGCACTGGGCCGCCTACCAGCGACGGATGCTCCGCGTCACGGTCCGCGTCCGGCTCGACAACGGATTCGTCCTCGACGACGTCCCTGAGGAAGTTTTCGCCTCCGTCTGACCGGGCGTCGAGGGAGCCCGCGCGGCCAAGGTGCAGTAGGGGCTGCGCCCTCGGAGTGGATGGGGGTCAGGCCGTCCCCGGGAAGCATGTGTGTCCGGTGTCTGTCAGCGTGAGGTGGCCGCGCGCAACGCCCACTCGTGCGTCGCCGCGGTCTCGAGGGCGGCCTCCAGGTGGTGGACCTCGGCCGACAGAGCGTCGTCGCTGCCGAAGACGCGGTCGGCGATCTCGATGAGCGTGTCACTGTCGTCGGCCGTCGGGGTGAACAGCACGCTGTACAGAGTGTCGTAGCTCTCAGGCTGGGCTTCGGCTGCCTCTACGCCGGTCCAGACATTTAGGCACCGAAGCCGTAGCAGAGTGATGAACGACCGGAGGTCGTCCCACTGGTCGTCCGGGTCGGCGCAGGTGCGCAACCGTGCCCGCAGCTCGGCGTACAGCCGCGGCAGGCCGAGGCCCAGTACGCGTGTACCCGCGTATGTCCACAGCGCCGATCCGGTGCCGGTGTCACAGGAATCCCAGCGAGCGTCCCACAACAGGCGGGTGAAAGCGGCGCGCGCGTGGTCGCCGTACAGGGAGATCCCCAGGATCAGGCCGCCGTTGCAGTCGACCGACGCGTGGTTCTCACCCCATGCGACGAGCCGGTCCAGCCAAGCCGGGTCTTTGGTCTTCGGCGCGAGAACGGGCAGGAACTCGGGGAACAGGGCGGAACCGTCGTGCTTCTCCAACGCCTCGGCTATCGCGTCCCGCAGGTCCTCGCACGGCAGGTGCAGCAGGCCGAGGCACGCGTCCTTCGACTCGTCCCACGAACTGTCGAGGTGTTCCCACAGCAGGGGCGTCGCCGGCGTGTACCCCAGGCGGCCCACGGCGTGAAGGACGCTGGACGGAACGCCGTCGCGCAGTCGGCCCCCGTCGACCGTCGCCTCCAACAGGCGCGCGGCCAGCCGCCGGTCGCCGTGGCGGGCAAGGACCGGTACCAGCGCCGCGTGTCCGGCGGGCGCGGAGAGAAACAGCGGGAGGAGCGCCTCCGCATCGGCTGAACCGCCGTGTCGGAGCACGGCCTCGGCGGCCATGGACTCCCATTGCCGCGCCACCCCCGGGGCGTCACCGTCGGCGCACCGGTCGAGTATGGCCTGAGTGGCCGGGGTCGGCATCAACTTGGCAACCGCCTCTGTGTGGACAACACCGCACATCATGGCCGAGGCCGATCACGCGGTGCCACGCGGTTTCCGGGCTTTGTCGAACTTGGCGGTGGCTCGTCCACCTCGCTGCTTCCTGCCCGACGTCGTCGTGCTCGATCCCGCACGGTGGGACCTCGAAGACGAGGCTGCGCCCGCCGCACGCGATACTGATCGACGACCCGACGGGCGTCCCCCGCGATGGCGCCCGGACAAGCCCCGGACGCTGGGCACCGTGCCCATTGGAGGCACCGTGCCGGTCGGCATCGACGGCAGGATGGCTGCGAGAACAGCTGAGCGCCGGCGCCCTGTTCATTGCGGGCGTCCATCGCAACCGGGGCGTGACGCGCGCCACAGGAACTTCGGGCGGGGCGCGGAGAGTACCGAGTGTGAGTCTAAAAGAACCAGCGGAATCCATGCGCGCGCGCATACGGGCGGGGGACCGGACGGCGTTCGCCGAGCTCTACGACCAGTACGCGCGGGCGGTCTACAACCATGCCCTGCGGCTGACCGGCAACTGGTCACAGGCCGAGGAGGTCATGTCCGAGACGTTCCTCGCCGCCTGGAGCGGCCGGGATCGGGTCGAGCAGGAGGGCGGACCTTTGGGGCCCTGGCTGTTCGGTATCGCCACGCACAAGGCGCGCAACGCCAACCGGAGTCTGCGTCGGCGGCTCGCCTTCCTCGCGCGCAGCCCGCAGCCGCCTCCCGTGGAGGACTTCGCGGAGGAGACAGCGGGCAGGATCGACGACGCCCGCCGGCTCGCGCTGGTCCACCAGGCACTGGGCCGCTTGCGCCGCCAGGAGCGTGAGGTGTTCGCGCTGTGCGTGTCGGCCGGGCTCGACTACCGGCAGGCCGCGCAGACGCTCGGTGTCCCCGTCGGCACCGTACGGTCGCGGCTGTCGCGTGCCCGTGCCCGGCTCGCCCGGCTCAGCTCCGGGCAGGGCGGCGCAAGGACGGAACCTCCCGGCCCCCGTGGACAGGTGGAGAGTGAGGCCGGGTTCGCGGCCCTGTTCTTGAAGGAGGAGACCCGATGAACGCCGACGGCCGACGGACCGAGGACCCGCTGGAGTTGCTGTCCGCGCCGGCGGAATGGGACCTCCCGCCGGGACGACACCTCCACCACAAGGACATCCTGATGCAGCAGATCGACCACGACCTCGGCCACGCTCCCGCCGGGGCCCCGGCACCGGCCCCGGCACCGCGCCGCAGGCTGACGCGTCCGGCCATCCTGGTGCCCCTCGCCTCGACGGTGCTGGCCGGAGCGCTGGCCGTCACCCTCGCCGGTACCGGCGTCGGCCACGGCCCCGCGCCGGCGGACCGGGCCGCCACGGGCAGCGCCCGCGCCCACAGCGCCTCCGTCACCCTGAACCGGATCGCCGTCGCCGCCATGGCCAGTGACATCACTCCGGTCAGGGACGACCAGTTCGTGTACGTCAGGAGCCTGACCGTGTCGAACAAGGGAACGTTCGAAGGCCCCGTGAAACTCGGAGCCCCGCATACGGAGGAGATCTGGACCTCGCAGGACCCCAGGCCCCTCAAGACCCTCGGCTGGATGCGCGAGTCCGGCAAGGACGCCGTGATGCCCGGTGAGACGATCCCGATCGAGTCAACCGACGCTGTCCCCGCGGGGATCGACCACCCCACGTACAGGTGGCTGTCCTCGCTGCCGACGGACCCCGACGCCCTGCTCACCCTGCTGCGCCGAGACGTCCGGCTGTCCGACGGAGAGTCCAAGGAGCAGGCCGTCTTCTCCCTGATCGGCGACCTGCTGAGCGGGACGCTCATGCCGCCGCGGAACACCGCCGCGCTGTACAAGGCGGCCGCGAAGATACCGGGCGTCAAGGAGATCCCGGACGCCGTCGACGTGGCCGGCCGACACGGGATCGCCATCACACGCGAGGACGCCACCTCCGCCACCCGTGACGAATGGATCTTCGACAAGAGCAGTCTCGCGTTCCTCGGCGCGCGCGGCTTCATCACCCACGACAAGCAGAAGGGCATCACTTCCGACACGCTGATGGGCAGCACGGCCGTGCTGCGCCGCGCCGTCGTCGACCGGCACGGCGAGAAGTCCGCAGGGGCCGACAGCTGAGCCGAAGGGGGCGACGCGCGGGGGCTGCCGGCTTGCCGGCCCCCTCAAGTCGCCCCCGACCTAGAGGTGTTCGCGAAGGGGCGACCAGGCTGCCGACCGGATTGCCGGGCGGGCCGGCAGGGCCTCGCGGGACACGAAGTCAGTGACGAGCCCGGCGCTCATCGGCGCCTCACCCACAGTCCCGCACACCCGGCACGGTCCGTCAGCCGGGTATCAGGCGCTGCGACGAGGTTTCCGTGCCGTCGTCTTCTTGGCTGCCTTCTTGGCGGGCTGCTTCGTTGCCTTCTTGGCGGTCGTCGCCTTCTTGGACGCGGCCTTCTTCTGAGGCATTTCGTGTACGGCGGCGTCCTCACCTCGGGACTTGCGGGCCTTGGTCACGGACTCCTTGAGCGCGGCCATGAGATCGACGATCTGCCCGGGCTCCTCGTCCGGCTCCTCGGCCGTGGGCGGTTCGCGGTGTTCTCGTTTCGCGTCGATGAGCTGTTCCACTGCCTCGGTGTACCGGTCGGTGAACTCCTCGCCCGCGAGGTCGTCGCGGCTCAGCCGGTCGATGAGCTGCTCCGCCTGGGCGATCTCGGCGTCGGTGAGTTCGACCTCGTCCGGTTTCAGTTCTGCCGGGTCGCGGATCTCGTCCGACCAACGCATCGCGTGGAGGACGATGACGTTGTCGCGGACCCGGAGCAGGCCAAGTCGCTCACGGCCGCTCCAGGCGTACTTCGCCACGGCCACCTTCGACGACCGCTCCAGAGCCTGCCTCAACAGGGTGTAGGGCTTGGCCGCAACTTTGCCGTCAGGCTGTAGGTAGTAGCCGTCGCCGATCTGCATCGGGTCGATGGAGTCCAGGGGTACGAAGGCTTCGATCTCGATGGCTTTCGCGGTGGGCAGCGGTATCTCCCGCAGCTCCTCCTCCAGCACGGGGATGATCGTGTCCTTGTCCCACTGGTAACCCTTGCCGATCTCGGACTGCGCCACCTCGCGGTCTTCGAGCTCGCAGATCTTGCGGCTGCGGACCCGGCCCATGTCCTCCAGGTGGACCTGGTGGAAGTGGATGGAGTGGTCCTCCCGGGCGCTCACGACGTGGATGGGCACGGTGACCAGGCCGAACGAGATGGCGCCTGACCAGACGGTTCGGGGCATGCAAGACCTCCGCAGGAGACCCCCTGGTCCTCAGTGTAGGGTCTTAGATTTCGCGGCACAGTCTCAGCTCCGATGGCACATCGGTGGCACTTGTGCCGTCTTCGTGAGACTCGCTGGTCAGGGTTCCCACCCTCTCGGGTGCCGGGGTGCCGGCCCGCTCCGCCTGTCAGTGCCTGGCTGACACCCTTGGCTGTACGGGACCCAGCAGGCTGTCGAGTCGCGTGACGGGCTCAGCGCCTCGTCTCGTACCTGGTCAGGATCACGCCGCCAGGAAGCGTCCGCGTCTCCACCAGGTTCAGGTTCACCCAGCTGTCCAGCACGGTGAAGAACGGCGTGCCGCCGCCCACCAGGACCGGCGCGGTGGCCAGCACGTACTCGTCGATCAGCCCGGCCCGCATGGCCGCCGCGGCGAGCGTCGCGCCGCCGATGTCCATCGGGCCGCCGTCCTCGGCCTTGAGCCGGGTGATCTCGGCGACCGCGTCGCCGGTGACCAGGCGGCTGTTCCAGTCGACCTTGTCGATCGTCGAGGAGAACACCACCTTCGACATGTCCCGCCAGCGGCGCGCGAACTCGATCTCCGCCGGGGTGGCGTCGGGCTGCTGGTCGGCGGTCGGCCAGTGGGAGCTCATCGTCTGCCACAGCTTGCGCCCGTACAGCGACAGGTCGGTCGCCTGCAACTGGTCGGACCAGAACTGGAACAGCTCGTCGCTCGGCGCGCTCCAGCCGATGGCGTCGCCGGGCGCGGCGATGTAGCCGTCCAAGGTCAGGTTCATGCCGTAGATCAGTTTCCTCATGGCGCCAGCCTTCCGTGAGTCGGTCTCGCGCGTACAGACCGGCGCGGCGCGGGAAACTCATCGGTGCGCGATCTGAGCTCGCATGTAGCCCTCGTGCTCGGTGGCTCAGCCGCAGACTCATCGTTCGGTGAATGGGCCGGAGCCGGTGTCGTGATCTTGCCTTGTCCGCCTCGGGCAGCCGAGAGCCGACACGGTGATGACGCCCCAGTTCCTCCCTCAGCGCGTCGCCGTTTCCTGCCTGGGCCTGGGCCTGGGCCTGGTTGCGGGCGCGGTCATGTCGAGCAGCGTCATGGCGTCGTGGTCCGGGGTGCCGGGTCGGCGGTGTAGACCCCGAGGCGCTGGCCGGGGGTGCCTTCCAGCTGCATGGACTGGGAGGTGAGCGTGAGCGTGCCGACGCGGGGATGCTGGAAGGTCTTGTGCATGGGCTTGCGGCCGGTGACTTCGTAGCGTTCCCACAGCCGGGCGAAGTCGCGGCTCTTGAGGAGGAGCTCACCGACGAGGTTGGTCAGATCAGGGGCGTCGGGGGCGGTGCCGGCGACTGCGCGCAGCCGGGCCACGCAAGCGGTGATCTGGCCGTCCCAGTCAGGGGACAGTTCAACTGCTGCCGGGTGGAGGAAGAGGTAGCGGGCGAGGTTGCGATGTTTGGCCGGCCAGTCCTCCAGGCCCGCGTACAGGGCGAGGCCGCCGGGGTTCCAGGCCAGCACGTCCATGCTGCGGCTGATGACGTAGGCGGGGTTCGGCCGCAGCGATTCCAGCAGCAGTTTCAGGTGGGGGCGCACGGTGCGGCTCGGCGCCGGGGGGTGGTTCGGGGGCGTAGCGGGCGGCGCGGGCGGCGAGCTCGCGCAGGTGCTGGTGTTCCTGGTCGTCCATGTGCAGGGCGCGGGCGAGCGCGTCGAGGACCGCGGGGCTGGGGCGGGTCTCCTTGCCGCGTTCCAGGCGCACGTAGTAGTCGATGCTGATGCCGGCGAGGGTGGCCAGCTCCTCGCGGCGCAGACCGGGAGTGCGGCGGATGCCGGCGCCGACGGTGAGGCCGACGCGTTCGGGGCGGGTCTGGGTGCGGCGGGCGCGCAGGTAGCGGCCCAGCTCGGCGCCCTCGCTGTGCGCGCTCTCGGATGCCATGCGTCCAGTCTCACCCGCGGGGCACCCGCTGTGGGGGTGGCAGGGAGGCCCTGTCATTACCCCCGAACAGCTCGGCTTGCCTGTGCGGGGCGAAAGGCGCGAGGGTGGAAACACGACGGGCAGTGTCCGCCGCGGGCGACAGGCACACCGAAGCCCTGGCGCAGATGCTCGAACGCTGATCACCCCACCGCCCGGCACAACCCCTACTTGGAGTACCCGCATGGGGGTCTTGGCCTGGTGAAGGAGCCGGTAGACCGTGGCAACCGAGTAGTTGCAGTCCTCAGCCAGCTCCGGCGCGGAAGCGCCGGCCTCGTACCGGGCCCGCAGGGACAGCGCGAGCTTGTGCCGCTCGGCGGCCCGTGCTGCGGCGCGCATCGTCAGCGTTTGCTGCGTGGTGCGCACGGTGCCGCCGGCCTCGATCAGCAAGCGCCGGGCAGCACGCCTCGTCTCTCCGGCGCCTGTCGCGAGTTCAGTGAGGGTTGCGCCGTGGTGCTCGTAGAGGGTGCGCAGGTGGGCTGCGAGTCGCTTGCGGGCTTGTGGGTCCTGGCGCAGCCTGCGGGTCTGCCACGAGGTGCGCATGACGGTTCCGGCTTCGTGTAGCCGGTTGAGGACGGTGCCGTAGGACAGGCCGCTGGCTGCGACCAGTTCGTCGACCGTGGCACCGGCCTGGTACTCCTTGCGCAGGGTTTCGGGTGTCACCGTCTCGCTCGGATCGGGGGTCACTGGGGGAGGGGGTTTCATGCGACGGACTCCCATTCGCTGAGGGCTTCGGCATGGGCGGCGGCCCGTTCGTCGTAACTGCGCTGGTCCGATGGGGTGATGAGGATCAGCCGGCCGTCGGTGGCGATGCGCCAGCCGGGGGCAGGGCGGCCTGTGACGGGGTCGAGGACGCGCCCGTCCGGGGCGTACCACGTCGGCGGGATCTCGTCGGGGTGCGGCGCTGGGACCAGGACCTGGTGGCCGTCGCGGACGATCACCACAGCCTTGCTGCGGTGCTCCGCAAGCCGGTCCAGCGCCTCCCGGTAGGTCACACGCTGGGCCGCGTGCAGGGCCTTCCGCCGGGCCGTGACGCCGCTGGTGCCGTATTGCCCAGCGACCGTGTCCCAGCCCTCTGCCAGCGCTGCGATGTGGCCGGTGTCGGCGTCCGCGAGAGGGATGCCGAAGCCCTCCAGTGCATGGGGTGCGAGTGCCCAGGTCTCCCCGGTGTGCTGGACTAGGCCCAATGCCGTTGTTTTAGGCCTCGGGCGTAGGTTCCTGGGTAGTGGTCCCAGGGGGTGGTCGGGTGTCTGGGCGCGTGTCTGAGTTATCGGGTCTG
>NZ_JBEXGX010000043.1:0-60928 GCF_040607495.1 Streptomyces sp. NPDC005281
TCGCCTCGGACAGCTTGGCCATGTCGGTGCCGTCGAGTTCGACGCTGCCCGCGGTGGGACGGTCGAGCCCGCCGAGCATCTGGAGCAGGGTGGACGTGCCGCCGCCGGTGGGACCCTGGATGACGAGCCGGTCGCCGTCGCCACCCCGGGGTGACACACCCCCCGACCGGACGCGGTCACCTGTCGTTGCGGCTCCGGTTTCCGGGGCGGGAGGCGGCCCAGGCTCGGACGGTGTCGGCGTACCAGTAGGGCTTTCCGGACTCGACGTGGTCGGGCGGCGGCAGCAGCCCGTGCTTGCGGTAGGACCGGACGGTGTCCGGCTGCACCTTGATGTGCGCGGCGATCTCCTTGTACGACCAGAGTCCGCGGTCGGTCATGAGTGGTACCTCCCCGCGCGCGCCACGGCGGCGGCCTGGGACGGCCGTCGGGGGAGCCGGGCGCTGCGCTGGTGATCACAAAGCCTGTGCCCGGTGAACGACGCGGTGCGAGAGCTGGACCGTGACCGTCGACCGGGTGTTACGCAAGACCCGCGTATACGCGACATGTGTGACACAGCGGTGTCTTTTGTGACACGAGTGACACATCGGCAGCAGTGGGGCGCGCGTGCCGAGTCTCCGGCCGTCGCCCGGCGAGGTCGCCCGCCCGGACCGTCCTGCGGGGCGTTGCGGCAGGCGTGAGGGCCCGCCGGGTCGCGAGCGTCCGGCGGGCCGGGGTCCGGGGTGCCCCGGGAGGCGGGCGTCAGGCCCCGCAGGACCTCAGGAACGCCCGCGTGCGCCGGGCGATCGGCAGCGGTTTGTCCGGCGGGCACGGGTACATGTCCTGCTCGACGATCGCGAAGAGCTCGACGCCGAGGTTCTGCGCGGCGGCGAGGACGGGTTCGAGCGCCGGTACTCCGGAGGGCGGTTCGCACATCACGCCGCGGGCGACGGCGGGCCCGAACGGCAGCTCCTCGGCCCGCACACCGGCCAGCACCCGCGGGTCCACCTGTTTGAGGTGGAGGTAGCCGATGCGTTCGCCGTACGTCTCGATGAGTTTGACGCTGTCGCCGCCGCAGTAGGCGTAGTGGCCCGTGTCCAGACAGAGCGACACCAGCGAGGAGTCGGTCGCGTCGAGGAAACGGGTGACGTTCTCCTCGCTGTCGATGTGCGTGTCGGCGTGCGGATGGACGACGACTTTCAGCCCGTAGCGCTCGCGCACCTCATGGGCGAGCCGCTCGGTCTGGGTGGCCAGATCGCGCCACTGGCCCGGCGTCAGCTCGCTTTCCTCCAGCACCGCCCCGGTCTTGTCGTCCCGCCAGAAGGCCGGGATGACCACGAGATGCCCGGCGCCCATCGCCTGGGCGAGCGCCGCGATGTCCGAGACGTGCGCCCAGGTCGACTCCCACACGTCGGGACCCCGGTGCAGTCCCGTGAAGACCGTGCCCGCGGAGACGCTGAGCCCGCGCCGGGCGGTCTCCTCCCGGAGAACGTCCGGATCGGTGGGCAGATAGCCGTACGGGCCGAGCTCGATCCACTCGTAGCCGGATCCGGAGACCTCGTCGAGGAAGCGCTGCCAGGGGACCTGCCGGGGGTCGTCGGGGAACCAGACGCCCCAGGAGTCGGGAGCCGAACCGATCCGGATGCGCGACAGTGAGGACGGAGGTGACGACCGAGGTGACGACTTCGGCGAGGGCTCGGCTGACGACTGCGGCGATGACTGCGGCGATGGCGACGACGTCATGGGCGTCAGCTTCCGGCGGCTCCAAAGAGGTGTCAAGCCCTGGTCCGAATGTCTGGACAAAACGTTGACAGGCTTCCCGTGCGGGGCTAGACCTGGGGGCAGCCGCAGGGACCGCGCGGAAGGGAACTCGATGGCGTACGAGCTGATCACCATGGGGCGGATCGGCGTGGACCTCTACCCGTTGCAGACGGGCGTCCCGCTGTCCCGGGTGACCTCCTTCGGCAAGTTCCTCGGCGGCTCGGCGACCAATGTCGCGGTGGCGGCCGCGCGGCTCGGACGGCGTACGGCGGTCATCACCCGAACGGGTGCGGATCCCTTCGGAACCTATCTGCACGAGGCCCTGCGCGACTTCGGTGTCGACGACCGCTGGGTCACCGCCGTCCCGGGACTGCCGACTCCGGTCACCTTCTGCGAGATCTTCCCGCCGGACGACTTCCCGCTGTACTTCTACCGGCAGCCCAAGGCCCCCGACCTGGAGATCGGCGCCCACGAACTCGACCTCGACGCCGTGCGCGACGCCCGCGTCTTCTGGATGACCGGCACGGGACTGAGCGCGGAACCCAGCCGCACGGCCACCCTCACGGCGCTGGCCCACCGGGCCCGTTCCGGTACGACGGTCTTCGACCTCGACTGGCGCCCCATGTTCTGGAGCGATCCCGCCTGCGCGCGCCCCTTCTACGCCGAGGCCCTGCGCCACGCCACCGTCGCCGTCGGCAACATCGACGAGGTCGAGATCGCCACCGGAGAACGCGAGCCGCACGCCGCCGCCGCTGCCCTCCTCGAAGCCGGGCCCGAACTCGCCGTGGTCAAACAGGGCCCCAAGGGCGTCCTCGCCGTCCACCGCGACGGCACCACCGCCGAGGTCCCGCCCCTCCCGGTCGAGGTCCTCAACGGTCTGGGCGCGGGTGACGCGTTCGGCGGCTCCCTCTGCCACGGACTGCTCGCCGGCTGGGACCTGGAGAAGATCATGCGTCACGCGAACGCGGCGGGCGCCATCGTCGCCTCCCGCCTGGAGTGCTCCTCCGCGATGCCCGCCCCGCACGAGATCGAACAGGCCCTCGCCGCCGGAGCGGTGCGGTGAGGGCGGGCCAGGTCGGCGGGGCCCACCACGAACACGGCGGCGACCGGGGATCGCTCGCCGCCACCCCCGTAACCCCCACCGCCTACGACCGGCTGCGCCCGCCGTCCCCCCGTGTCGACGTCTCCGCCCTCGTCCGCACCCGGGCCCGTCACCCCGAGGCGATCGCCGAGGCCGCCGCCCGGCGGGTGCGCCGGCCGCTGCTCGACGGCCCCGGGCGGCTGATGATCGTCGCGGCGGACCATCCGGCACGCGGCATGCTGACCGTCGGCGGCCGGGGGCTGGCCATGGCGGGGCGCGCCGATCTGCTGGAGCGTTTGTGTGTCGCCCTGTCCCGCCCCGGAGTCGACGGGGTGCTCGCCACCGCCGACATACTCGACGACCTGCTGCTGCTCGGCGTGCTCGACGGCAAGGTGGTCATCGGGTCGATGAACCGCGGCGGACTCGCGGGCTCCGCCTTCGAGCTGGACGACCGCTTCACCGGCCACCGTCCGAGGGACATCGAACGGCTCGGTTTCGACGCCGGCAAACTGCTGCTGCGCATCGACTACGACGACCCCGGGTCGCTGCGCACCCTGGAGTCCGCCGCCCGCGTGATCGACGACATGGCCGAACGGCAACTTCCGGTCTTCGTCGAACCGTTCCTCTGCCGTCGCCGGGACGACGGCACCCTGCGCAACGATCTGAGCGCCGAGGCCGTCACCAAGTCCATCGCCATCGCCGGCGGCCTGGGCGGCAGTTCGGCGTACACCTGGCTGAAGGTCCCCGTCACCGAGAACCCCGACGACATGGCCCGTGTCATGGAGACCTCCACGCTGCCCGCCGTCCTGCTCGGCGGCGATGTCGGCGAGGACCAGGAGGGTGCGTACGAGAAATGGCGCGGGGCGCTCCAACTCCCCACCGTGCAGGGTCTGGTGGTGGGCCGTTCGCTGCTGTATCCCGCGGACGGCGATGTCGCCCTGGCCGTGGACACCGCCGTAGGACTTCTGTGAGGACCGTATGAGCCGTCCGAGCAACGGGCTGTACGTGCCAAGGGGCACCGCCGCCGACGCCCACTACGCCCTCGACATCGACCCCGAACGGGCCGGCTGGACCCACAGCAGCCTGCGCGTCGTGGAGCTGGCCCCCGGCGGGACCCACATGTTCACCACCGGGGACAGCGAGTGGATCGTGCTCCCGCTCGGCGGCGGCTGCACGGTGCGCACCAAGGACGGCATGGAAGAGGAGGAGTTCCAACTCCTGGGCAGGCGGAGCGTGTTCGGCGGAGTCTCCGACTTCGCGTACGTTCCCCGTGAGGCCCGGGCCCAGATCGCCTCCGGCGCGGGAGGCCGCTTCGCCCTGGCAGGAGCGAAGTGCGAGCGCCGACTCCCCGCCCGCTACGGCCCCGCGCCGGAGGTTCCCGTCGAAGACCGCGGCAGCGGCAACTGCGCCCGCCAGGTGCGCAATTTCGCCGCCGCCGACGTCTTCGACTGCGACCGTCTCATCGCCGTGGAGGTGATCACCCCCGGTGGCAACTGGTCCTCGTATCCGCCGCACAAGCACGACGAACACCTGCCCGGCGTCGAGTCCCGGCTGGAGGAGATCTACTACTTCGAGATCGAGGGACCGGACGGGTTCGGCTACCAGCGCGTGTTCCCCTCCCGCGAGGGCGGTTCGGACGTCCTCGCCGAGGTCCGCACCGGCGACGCCGTCCTCGTCCCCGACGGCTGGCACGGCCCGTCCATCGCCCAGCCCGGACACGCCATGTACTACCTGAACGTGATGGCGGGGCCCGGCGCGGACAGGGAGTGGCGGATCCGCTTCCACCCGGAGCACGCGGAAGGCACAGGGGGATACCGATGACCTCGACGACGAGGCTGACGGTCGCGCAGGCGCTGGTGCGGTTCCTGGCCGCGCAGTACACCGAACGGGACGGCGCGCGCCGCCGGCTGATCGGCGCCACCTGGGGCATCTTCGGCCACGGGAACGTCGCCGGGATCGGTCAGGCGCTCGTCGAGTACGGCGACGAGATGCCGTACCACCAGGGGCGCAACGAGCAGGCCATGGTGCACGCGGCGGTCGGCTGGGCCCGCCAGTGCGGACGGCTGTCCGCGCACGCCGTGACCACCTCCGTCGGTCCCGGCGCCACCAACCTGGTCACCGGCGCCGCGCTCGCCACGATCAACCACCTCCCCGTGCTGCTCCTGCCCGGCGACGTCTTCGCGGCCCGCCCCGCCGACCCGGTGCTCCAGCAGCTGGAGGTGCCCTGCGCCGGGGACGTGTCGGTCAACGACTGTCTGCGCCCGGTGTCGAAGTACTTCGACCGGATCACCCGCCCCGAGGCCCTGATCCCGGCGGCTCTCCAGGCGATGCGTGTGCTCACCGACCCCGTCGACACGGGCGCCGTCACGCTCGCGCTGCCCCAGGACGTACAGGCCGAGGCGTACGACTGGCCCGAGGAGTTCTTCGCCGAGCGGATCTGGACGGTGCGGCGCCAGGCGCCCGACGCCGGTGAGCTGGCCCGTGCCGTCGCGGCGGTCCGCGGGGCCCGGCGTCCGCTGATCGTCGCGGGCGGCGGGGTCCACCACAGCCGCGCCGAGGAGGTGCTCGCCGACCTCGCCTCGGCCACCGGCATCCCGGTGGCCTCCACCCAGGCGGGCAAGGGCTCGCTGCGCTGGGACCACGCGCAGGACGTCGGCGGCATCGGCCACACCGGCACGGCGACCGCCGACGGACTCGCCCGCACCGCCGACCTGGTGATCGGCGTCGGCACCCGCTACACCGACTTCACCACCGCCTCGGGCACGCTGTTCGCGGCCTCGGGCGTCCGCTTCCTCAACCTCAACATCGCCGCGTACGACGGCCACAAGCTCGCCGGTGCTCCCCTGATCGCCGACGCGCGCACCGGTCTCGAAGCGCTGACCGAGGCGCTGCTCGCGCACCGCCACCGCGCGGAGCCCGCGTACGTCACCGAGTACACGGACGAGAAGGAGCGCTGGGAGTACCGCGTCGACGCGGCCTACGAGGCGCAGGACATCGACGTCCGGCCCACCCAGCCGCAGGTCCTCGGCGTCCTCGACGAGCTGGTCACCGAGGACGACATCCTGATCAACGCGGCCGGCTCGCTCCCCGGGGACCTGCACAAACTGTGGCGGGCGCGGTCGCGGGACCAGTACCACGTCGAGTACGGCTACTCGTGCATGGGCTACGAGATCCCGGCCGCGATCGGGGTGCGGATGGCGGCCCCGGAGCGGCCCGTGTGGGCGCTGGTCGGCGACGGCACGTATCTGATGATGCCGACCGAGATCGTCACCGCCGTCCAGGAGGGCGTCGCGATCAAGGTGGTCATCCTCCAGAACCACGGGTACGCGTCGATCGGCGGGCTCTCCGAGGCCGTGGGTGCCGAGCGCTACGGCACGGCGTACCACCGTCTGGCCGCGGACCGTACCTACACGGGGGTGTCGCTTCCGGTGGATCTCGCGGCCAACGCGGCCAGTCTGGGCATGCGTGTCCTGCGCGCGAGCACCGTGCGTGACCTGCGGGCGGCCCTTGCCGAGGCGCGTGCGGCGGACACTCCCACTTGTGTCTACGTGGAGACCGAAACGGCAGACACAGTGTCGGGCGCGCCCCCGGCCCAGGCCTGGTGGGATGTACCTGTGGCCGAGACCGCGACCCGCTCGTCGGCGGTCAAGGCCCGTGAGGAGTACGACCGGCACGTCGCCGCCCGACGCCGCCATCTGTGAAGGAGTGCATGGCCATGACGAAGACCGTCGACCACTGGATCGCCGGCAAGACCGTCGAGGGTGCGTCGGGTACGTACGGGCCGGTCACCGACCCGGCGACCGGCGCCGTGACCACTCGGGTCGCGTTCGCGAGTGTCGACGAGGTCGACGCGGCGGTCGCCGCCGCGAAGGACGCCTACGCGACCTGGGGCCTGTCCTCGCTGGCGAAGCGGACCACGATCCTCTTCAAGTTCCGCGCGCTGCTCGACGCCAACCGGGACGCGATCGCCGAGCTGATCACCGCCGAGCACGGCAAGGTGCACTCGGACGCGCTCGGCGAGGTCGCCCGCGGTCTGGAGATCGTCGAGCTGGCCTGCGGGATCACCACGCAGCTCAAGGGCGAGCTGTCCACCGAGGTGGCCTCCCGGGTCGACGTGTCCTCGATCCGCCAGCCGCTCGGTGTCGTCGTGGGCATCACGCCGTTCAACTTTCCGGCCATGGTCCCGATGTGGATGTTCCCGATCGCCATCGCGTGCGGCAACACCTTCGTCCTCAAGCCGTCGGAGAAGGACCCCTCGGCCGCCATGAAGATCGCCGAGCTGCTGGGCGAGGCCGGTCTGCCCGACGGTGTCTTCAACGTCGTGCACGGTGACAAGGTGGCCGTCGACCGGCTCCTGGAGCACCCGGACGTCGCCGCGGTGTCCTTCGTGGGCTCGACGCCGATCGCCCGCCACATCCACACCACCGCCGCCGCGAACCACAAGCGGGTCCAGGCCCTGGGCGGCGCCAAGAACCACATGCTGGTGCTGCCGGACGCCGACCTGGACGCCGCGGCCGACGCGGCCGTCTCCGCCGCCTACGGCTCGGCCGGCGAGCGCTGCATGGCGATCTCCGCTGTCGTGGCGGTCGGCTCCATCGGCGACGAGCTCGTGGCCAAGATCCGCGAGCGCGCCGAGAAGATCAAGATCGGCCCCGGCAACGACCCGGCGTCCGAGATGGGCCCGCTCATCACGGCCGTCCACCGCGACAAGGTGGCGTCGTACGTGAAGGGCGCCGCCGACCAGGGCTGCGAGGTCGTCCTCGACGGCACGGGCTACACGGTCGAGGGCCACGAGGACGGCCACTGGATCGGCATCTCGCTCCTGGACCGCGTGCCGGTGACGGCGGACGCGTACACGGACGAGATCTTCGGCCCGGTGCTGTGCGTGCTGCGCGTGGACACCTACGACGAGGGCGTGGCGCTGATCAACGCGTCCCCCTTCGGCAACGGCACGGCGATCTTCACCCGGGACGGCGGCGCCGCCCGCCGCTTCCAGCTGGAGATCGAGGCGGGCATGGTCGGTGTGAACGTGCCGATCCCGGTGCCGGTGGGCTACCACTCCTTCGGTGGCTGGAAGGACTCACTCTTCGGGGACCACCACATCTACGGCAACGACGGCACGCACTTCTACACCCGCGGCAAGGTCGTCACCACCCGCTGGCCGGACCCGTCGGAGGCCCCGGCAGGCGTCGACCTGGGCTTCCCGCGCAACCACTGAGGCCCCCGCGAACCACCCCGTCAAGCCGTCCGCGTAGCGGACGGCTTGACGTTTTTTTGACACCCCCGCAACGATTCCCGTTTGGCGGGATGAACCGGGTGACGCAGGTTACTTATCCTCGGAGCCTTGGAAAGCAAGGTCATTATTCGCAAAGTCCTGATGATTGCAACATGAGGGCGATGTCGCCTGGGAAAGTTATGTGACGTGCGTCGCTTCGCTCCTACGGATTCCGTAGGTAAACGGCCATTGACGCAACGGTTTCCGTCAAGGTTCCATCAGGGCGGGAGCGGACGAGAACGAAGAACGACGCGAGCCGCCGGAGGCGATATCGCTCCCGCCCGAACACCTGATGCACGAGTCGATCGGAACCGCCTGATGACCGACACGCTCCGCCCCGTCGAGACCGCCGTCCCGGACGCAGCCCCGACGGAGACCGGGAACCCCAAGACGCTCAAGCGTTCCATCGGCGTCGTCGGCGGCACCCTGCTGACGCTCTCGTGCGTGACGCCCGCCTCGACCCTGTTCGTGGTCATCCCCGACCTCTTCGGGTCGCTCGGCACCGCGACCGCCCTCACGATCGCGATCGGCTCGCTGCTCTGCATCGCCGTGGCGTTCTGCTACTCGGAACTGGGCACCCTCATCCCCAGCGCGGGCGGCGAGTACGCCATGGTCTCGACGCTGGCCGGACGGCTCGCGGGCTGGCTGGTCTTCGTGATGTCCCTGCTGGTGGTCATGATCGTCCCGCCGGTGATCGCCATAGGCACCGCCGACTACCTCGCTCCGCTCGTGCATCTCGACCCGGCGATGACCGGCGCCGGCGTGATGCTGCTGGCCACCCTCGCAGGACTGCTCGACCTGCGCGCCAACGCCTGGATCACCGGCATCTTCCTGGTCCTGGAAGTCATCGCCGCCGGTGTGGTGGCCCTGCTGGGCTTCACGCACAGCCACCGCGGCCTGGGCAGCCTGACCTCCATGCAGGTCGCCGGGACCGGCGGCCACACCGACCCCGTGACGGCCATGCTCGTCATCTCCGGGCTCGCCATCGCCCTCTTCGCCACCCAGGGCTTCTCGACCGCCGTCTACCTCTCCGAGGAACTGGAGAACCCGCGCCGCAACGTCGCCCGCACGGTGCTCGCCACCCTCGCCATCTCCACGGTCGTCATCCTGGTCCCGGTCGTCGCCATCACCATGGGCGCCTCCGACATCACGGAGCTCACCGGCGGCGACATCAGCAGCATGGTCACGGCCTGGTCCAACTCGGCCGTCGGCACCTTCGTCAGCCTCTGCGTCGCCCTCGCGATCATCAACGCGGGCATCGTCATGGTCATCCAGAACTCGCGCGTCCTGTTCGCCTCGGCCCGTGACAAGGCGTGGCCCCAGCCGGTCAACAACGGTCTGTCCAGGCTCGGCCGGTTCGGCTCCCCCTGGGTCGCCACGCTGCTGGTGGGCGTCCCCGGCGCCGCCCTCTGCTTCGTCAACCTCGACACCCTGTACGGCGTCACGGGCGTGGCGGTGACCGCCATGTACCTGCTCGTCGCCGTCGCCGCCCTGCTCTCCCGGCGCGGCCACCACCGCCACACCCCCGCCTGGCGGATGCCGCTGTGGCCCGCGATGCCGATCCTGCTGATCGTCGTCCTCGCCTACGTCCTCACCCAGCAGGAGACGCAGTACCTGCTGTGGACCGGCGGAATCACCGCCGTCGCCACCCTCTACTGGGCCTTCTACCTGCGCCCGCGCCGCGACACCCGCTGGCTGGTGTCGATCCCGGAGGACGCGCAGGCCTGACCGGAGCGGTCCGCCCGGCGGCTCCCTCCCCCCGGGCCCAGCCCCCGCACGGCAGCCTCACCCGAAGTCCCACGTCATCACCGTGCACATCCCGTCGTCCTTGCCACCCGCGCTGCGGTACGTGGCAAGGGCGACGTCGTTTCCGGCCTCCACCCCCACCCACATCCCGTAGCAGCCGCGTTCGCGGGCCAGGGCGGCGAGTTCGCGGACCAGCGCCCGCCCGGTGCCCCGCCGCCTGAACGGCTCCGCCACCGCCAGCTCGTACAGGAACATCTCGGTGCCCTTGTCCGGGTGGACCGTCTCGACGCCGCTGACGAACCCCACCGGAACCTCGCCCTCGTAGGCCAGGAACAGATGATGGCCCTGCGCCTCCAGGAACCGCCGGGCCCACTCGGGACGCACGGGGTGGTCGAAGAGGTACTCGGCGGCGGTCAGTTCCAGGACGGTGGCGGCGCGGCGCAGCTCCATGGGGGGTTCGTACCACGGACGCGGTACACGGAACCCCCGCGGTACTCCCGTGGGAGGGGTGCCGGTTCAACCCGGCGGCTGCCCCCGATGTCGGTGCTCGCCCGTACCGTTGAGGCATGGATCTTCGACTGCCCCGGCCGCGCGGGCCGCGCCGGGGGCAACTCCCCGCCCGCACGACGGCGCGAGCCCGCGGGAGGTGGGCGGCCGCGGCCGCGGCCCTCGTGGTGCTCGCCGGCGCGGGCACCTGGACGGCCGTCGCCTCCGACGACGCGCCCGCCGTGCACCGCACCGACCGCGTGATGGCCATGGACGGCGGAGTGCGGCTCGACACCTCGTACTTCACCACGGGCCCTTCCTCGCGGCGCCGGCCCGCCGTCCTGCTCGCGCACGGCTTCGGCGGCAGCAAGGCGGACGTACGCCCCGAGGCGGAGAAACTCGCCCGCGACGGATACGCGGTGCTGACCTGGTCGGCGCGCGGCTTCGGCAGGTCCACCGGCCGGATCGGGCTGAACGCCCCCAAGGGCGAGGTCGCCGACGTCTCCCGGCTCGTCGACTGGCTCGCCCGGCGTCCCGAGGTCCGGCTCGACAGGAGCGGCGACCCGCGCGTGGGAGTGGCGGGCGCCTCGTACGGCGGGGCGATCTCCCTGCTGGCCGCCGCGAACGACCCGCGCGTCGACGCCATCGCCCCGTCGATCACGTACTGGAACCTCGCGGACGCCCTGTTCCCGAACGGCGTGTTCAAGAAGCTCTGGGCCGGCATCTTCATCAACTCCGGCGGCGGCTGCGCCCGCTTCGAGCCCGAGCTGTGCGCGATGTACAACCGCGTCGCGGAGTCCGGGAAGCCGGACGCGGCGGCGGTGAAGCTCCTCCAGGAACGCAGCCCCTCCGCCGTCGGCGACCGCATCAAGGTCCCCACCCTCATCACCCAGGGCCAGTCCGACTCCCTCTTCCCGCTCGGCCAGGCCGATGCGATGGCCAGGGCGATCAAGGCCAACGGCGCTCCGATCGACGTCGACTGGATCTCGGGCGGACACGACGGCGGCGACATGGAGACGGACCGCGTCACCTCCCGTGTCGTCTCCTGGTTCGACCGCTATCTGAAGGACGACAAGGGCGCCGGCACCGGCCCCGCCTTCCGCGTCACCCGCACCGGAGGCGTCGACTCCACCGACGGCGCCGCCCTGCTGCGCGGCGCGAGCGCGGACACCTACCCCGGGCTGGACAGCGGCCGCCACACCATCGCGCTGAGCGGCCGTGAGCAGAGCTTCCAGAACCCGGCCGGCTCCAGTCCGCCCGCCATCTCGGCCCTGCCGGGACTCGGCGGCTCCGGTGGCCTCGCCCAGCTCTCCACCCTCGGCGTCGGAGTCTCCCTGGACTTCCCCGGCCAGTACGCCCGCTTCGAGTCCGCGCCCTTCCGGGACGACCTGCGGATCACCGGCTCGCCGACCGTCACCGCGCACATCAGGTCCAGCACCGACGACGCGGTCCTCTTCGCCAAGGTCTACGACGTCGGTCCCGGCGGCACCCAGCAGGTACTGCCCTCCCAGCTCGTCACCCCGGTCCGTATCGAGGGCGCGAAGAGCGGCGAGGACGTGCGCCTCACCCTTCCCGCCATCGACCACGCCGTCCGGAAGGGCCACCGGCTGCGCCTGGTCCTCGCCTCGACCGACCTCGGCTACGCCTCCCCGGCGGCCCCGGCCACGTACACCGTGGCCCTCCAGAGCGCCCTCCGGGTGCCCACGGCCCCCGCGGTGAGGACCGCCGCCGCGCCGCTGCCCTCCTGGGCGTGGTGGCTGCCGCTCGCCGGCGCGCTCGCCGCCCTGGCGCTGCTGGTGACCGGCCGCCGCCTGACCGGCGCCCCGGCACCCGACCCCGAACTGGCCGAAGTCCCCCTCCAGATCACCGGCCTGAGCAAGCGCTACGCCAAGTCGGCCGACCGGTACGCGGTACGGGAGCTGTCGTTCCGCGTGGAGAAGGGCCAGGTCCTCGGCCTGCTCGGGCCGAACGGCGCGGGCAAGACCACCACCCTGCGCATGCTCATGGGCCTCATCAAGCCCGACGAGGGCGAGATCCACGTCTTCGGGCACGCGATCCGTCCCGGCGCGCCCGTCCTCTCCCGCGTCGGAGCGTTCGTCGAGGGCGCGGGCTTCCTCCCGCACCTGACCGGCCGCGAGAACCTGGACCTGTACTGGCAGGCCACCGGCCGTCCCCCCGAGGACGCCCATCTGGAGGAGGCTCTGGAGATCGCCGGCCTGGGCGACGCGCTCGCCCGCGCGGTGCGCACCTACTCCCAGGGCATGCGCCAGCGTCTCGCCATCGCCCAGGCCATGCTCGGCCTCCCGGACCTGCTGATCCTCGACGAACCCACCAACGGCCTCGACCCGCCGCAGATCCGCGAGATGCGCCAGGTGATGATCCGCTACGCCGCCGCGGGCCGCACGGTCATGGTCTCCAGCCATCTCCTCGCCGAGGTCGAGCAGACCTGCACCCACCTCGTGGTCATGGACCGCGGCCGGCTCGTCCAGGCGGGCCCGGTCGCCGAGATCGTCGGCTCAGGCGACACCCTGCTCGTCGGCACCGGGACACCCGTCGACGAGCCGGTCGTCGAGAAGGTGGCCGCTCTGCCGGGCGTGCTCTCGGCCGTCGCGACCGAAGACGGACTGGTCGTCCGCCTCGACCCCGACGGCAGCGCACAACGCCTGGTCGTGGAACTCGTACGCCTCGAAGTACCGGTGGCGTCGGTGGGACCCCACCGCCGTCTGGAAGACGCGTTCCTCACCCTGATCGGAGGCTCCGCATGAGCACGCTCCTCGAGCGGACCGAGACCGCGGACGGGTACCGGGCGCGCCGCACCCTGCCGCTGCGCGTCGAGCTCGTCCGCCAGCTCAAGCGCCGCCGCACCCTGGTGATGGGGGCGGTCCTCGCGGCCCTGCCCTTCGTCCTGCTCGTCGCGTTCGCGATCGGCGGCCAACCCGGCGAGCGCAACGGCCGGATCACCCTGCTGGACACGGCCACCGCCTCCGGCGCCAACTTCGCCGCGGTGAACCTGTTCGTCTCCGCGGGCTTCCTCCTGGTGATCCCGGTCGCGCTCTTCTGCGGCGACACGATCGCCTCCGAGGCGAGCTGGTCCTCCCTGCGCTATCTCCTGGCGGCACCCGTTCCCAGAGCCCGGCTGCTGTGGTCCAAGCTCACCGTCGCGCTCGGGCTCAGCCTCGCGGCGATGGTCCTGCTGCCGGTCGTCGCGCTGGCCGTGGGCACCGCCGCCTACGGCTGGGGGCCCCTGGAGATCCCCACCGGCGGCGCGCTCGCCGCGGGAACCGCCGCACAGCGACTGCTCGCGGTGATCGCGTACATCTTCGTGTCCCAACTGGTCACCGCGGGGCTCGCGTTCTGGCTGTCGACGAAGACGGACGCACCGCTCGGCGCGGTCGGCGGCGCGGTCGGCCTGACCATCGTCGGCAATGTCCTGGACGCGGTCACCGCCCTCGGCCACTGGCGCGACTTCCTGCCCGCCCACTGGCAGTTCGCCTGGGCCGACGCCATCCAGCCGACACCGGAGTGGGGAGGGATGATCCAGGGGGCGGCCGTCTCGGTGACGTACGCGCTCGTCCTGTTCGCCCTGGCCTTCCGCGGCTTCCGGCGCAAGGACATCGTGTCGTAAGGGGTGTCGTTCGGACCGGCGAGGACCCGGGCCGGTCCGAACGGCACCCCCAGGTCCCCGGAAGATCACCTACCGGTCTCGAAGGGCCCTCGCCGTGGCCGCTTCGCAATCCTTCCGCAACGCATCCGAGCGCTCGTCCCGGTCCCCTCGGCCGTCACAGTCACACAGGTCGGCCCACACAAGGGCCGCACGCCGAGGGGGCACTGATGGGGATGAACCACATGCGGAGGGCGGCCGAAGCGGACCGCCCACGCCGAAGCGCGCGGACGGCGACGTGTCGGGGGTTCGGCGGATCGCTGCTCGCCCTGACGGTGGCGGGCGCGGTGCTGCTCACCGGATGCGGCGCGGGCGGCGGCAACAACTCCACCGACGGGGCGGACAAGTCGGGGCGCCGCAACCTCCCGCTGCCGGCCCCCGGCCGGCCGACGGGCGGCGCGGCCAAGGGCGACGAGCAGGGCGAGCGGTCGGACGCCCCCGAGGCCACGCCGTCGGCCGACTACCTGTCCACCTTCGCCCTCGACGTCGACACCGCGTCCTACGGCTACGCCCGCCGCACCCTCGCGGGCGGCCGTGCTCCCGACCCCGCGACGATCCGCCCCGAGGAGTTCGTCAACAGCTTCCACCAGGACTACCCGCGCCCCGAGGGCAACGGTTTCTCGGTGTCCGTCGACGGCGCCCGTACGGACGACGGACGCTGGTCCCTCGTCCGGGTCGGGCTCGCCACCCGGCCCGCCGAGAACGAGCGCGAACGCCCGCCCGCCGCCCTCACCTTCGTCATCGACGTCTCGGGCTCCATGTCGGAGCCGGGCCGCCTCGACCTGGCCCGGGAATCCCTCGACGTGATGACTGACCGGCTGCGCGACGACGACTCGGTCGCCCTGGTCACCTTCAGCGACGAGGCCGAGACCGTGCTGCCGATGACCCGGCTCGGCGACCACCGTGCCCGCGTCCACCGGGCGATCTCCGGCCTGGAGCCGACCGACTCGACCAACCTCGGCGCGGGTGTGCGGACCGGGTACGCGACCGCCGTCCACGGGCTGCGCGAGGGCGCCACCAACCGGGTCGTCCTGATCTCCGACGGCCTCGCCAACACCGGCGACACGGACGCGGACGGCATCCTCGAACGGATCTCCTCCGCCCGCCGCCTGCACGGCGTCACCCTGTTCGGCGTCGGTGTCGGCAGCGACTACGGGGACGCCCTCATGGAACGCCTCGCCGACAAGGGCGACGGCCACACGACGTACGTCTCCAGCCGCGACGAGGCCCTCACCGTCTTCTGCGACCAGCTTCCGCAGAACATCGACCTCACCGCGCGCGACGCCAAGGCGCAGGTCGCCTTCGACCCCGGGACGGTCGAACAGTTCCGGCTGATCGGCTACGACGACCGCAAGGTCGCCGACCAGGACTTCCGCGACGACCGGGTGGACGGCGGCGAGGTGGGCCCCGGCCACACGGTCACCGCTCTCTACGCCGTCCGCACCCGCCCCGGTGCCTCCGGCCATCTGGCCACCGCGACCGTTCGCTGGCTCGACCCCGACTCCCGCGCCCCGCACGAGGAGTCCGGCAGCCTGGAGACCAGCGACCTGTACGACGGCGTCCGGACCTCGCCGAACTCCTTCCAGGTCACCGCCGTGGCCGCCTACTTCGCCGACGTCCTGCGCTCCGGTGACGCCCGGTGGAGCTCCCTGCCCGGAGTCCCGCCCCTTCACGAACTCGCCTCGCGGGCGCGCCTCCTGGCGAACGCGACCGAGGACAAGGACGTTGCCGCGCTCGCCACCGCGATCGGCCGGGCCGAGGAACTGCACATCTGCGCCGACGACTGCGCGGCCCGTTGACCACCCGTCACGCGCGAGCCCACGGGTAGCACGGGAAGGCGGGCCGCTCCGAGGAGCGACCCGCCTTCCCGTGGTGCGGGGGCGATCAGCTGCCGAGGGCGCCGTTGCCCGACAGGACCGGGATGTTGTCCAGGATGTGCGAGAGCGGCTCGTCGCCCTTGGCCTGGGTGGAGTTCTCGGTGCACTGCTGGTTCTGCGGGGCGGAGAGGACCGGGACGTCCTGGAGGCCGATCTGCGCCAGGCCGGCGATGTTCTGGACGTTGAGCTTGGCCGGCAGGCCGACACAGGGCTTGTTCAGCGAGCCCTGGACCAGCGAGAGCTGGGGGCTCATGTCGCCGAACGTGGCCTGGTTGCCGTACTTCTGGACGGCTCCGTTGCCGTTGACGGTGGTGACACCGTCGTCGTTGCCGATGGCCAGCGCCTGCGGCGCGGTGACAGCGGAGACACCGGCGAGGGAGGCGGCGATGACCGCGGTCGCCCAGAGCTTCTTCATGTTCGTTTTGCCCTTTCGGAGAGCGACTCCGAGCGGAGCCGCGTCATGATCAACAGTGCTGCGGATGGTGTGGTTGCGAGGTTTCCCCCGAATGGCCCGCGGAGTACCCGGGGCCGGCGCTCGCCGCCGCTGCCGTCGAGGGGGTGGCAGCGGCAGCGCGCCGCCGGATAGCGGCGGCGCGCTGTGCGCGGCGAAGGATCAGCTGCCGAGGGCGCCGTTGCCCGACAGGACCGGGATGTTGTCCAGGATGTGCGAGAGCGGCTCGTCGCCCTTGGCCTGGGTGGAGTTCTCGGTGCACTGCTGGTTCTGCGGGGCGGAGAGGATCGGGACGTCCTGGAGGCCGATCTGCGCCAGGCCGAGCACGTTCTGGGCGTTGAGCTTGGCGGGCAGGCCGATGCAGGGCTTGTTCAGCGACCCCTGGATGAGCGCCATCTGCGGGCTCATGTTGCCGTACGTGGCCTGGTTGCCGTAGATCTGCGAAGCGGCGTTGCCGTTCGCCGTGGTCACGCCACCGTCGTTGCCGATGGCCATCGCCTGGGGCGCGACGGCAGCGCTGGCTCCGACGACGGAAGCGGCGATCGCCGCAGCAGCCATAACCTTCTTGATCACTTGCTGATCCCTTCTGGAGAAACCCCGTCCACCGGAGCGACCTGGACAACTGACCCCGGGCCGCATAGTTGCTGCGATTCACCCCAATGGCCCATGTGAACGGCGTAGCGAGTAAATCCTCAGGCCATAGGTCAGGTGAACTCCGGAGGGTTCCGCGATCCGTTCGGGTGATGAGGTGCAACCAATCGCCCCGGCTGCGGTTGAGGTGGCAGCAGGAATATGTTTCACCAGCAGAAAAGGAACCCGGAGAAATGTTCAAGAAGGCAATGGCCGTGGCAGCGGTCGCGGCTTCCGTCGTCGGTGTCTCGGCGGCGGTCGCCCCGCAGGCGCTGGCGATCGGCAACGACAACGGCGTCACCACGGTGAACGGGAACGGTTCCGAGCAGTCGTACGGCAACGCCCTGACCAAGGGCGACATGAGCCCCCAGCTCTCCGTCGTCCAGGGCTCCCTGAACAAGCCCTGCATCGGCCTGCCGGCCAAGGTCAACGCCCAGAACGTGCTCGGCCTGCTGGCGCAGGTCGGCGCCCAGGACGTGCCGATCCTCTCCGCCCCGCAGAACCAGCAGTGCACCGAGAACTCCACCCAGGCCAAGGGCGACGAGCCGCTCTCGCACATCCTGGACAACATCCCGGTCCTGTCGGGCAACGGCGCGGTCGGCAGCTGACCGTCCCGCTCGGGGCCCGGACCGCACGCCGTTTCGAGGCGGGCGGTCCGGGCCCGTCGCATTTTTATCGTCGTATGTATGAACTCCGTTGCTGCCGTGTTGACATTCCCGCTCCGGGCGAAACGCTTCTTCTTCGGACGGAGCGTTTCGCCTGTTGTGAAGCTTCCGAGCTCATTCCGGGCAGGGCGATTCGAGTGAATTCCCAATGGGCGTACGTTCCGCAGTTTCTTCGGCGGTCCGTCCCTCGTTCACAGCGTGCAGGTCATGATGCGAGCCGTCCAAGTCGAGCTCGCTCGGTTTCGGCCGACAAAGGGGCATGACCGCAGAGAAGGGAAAGCACGTGAAGCTCAAGAAGAGCGCTTCCGTCGTCGTCGGCGTGATCATGGCTCTGGGCATGGCCGCCCCGGCCTTCGCGGACTCGGGTGCCGAGGGCGTCGCCGCCAACTCTCCCGGTGTCCTCTCGGGCAACGTGATCCAGGTCCCGATCCACATCCCCGTCAACGTGTGCGGCAACTCGATCAACGTGATCGCTCTGCTGAACCCGGCGATCGGCAACCACTGCGCCAACCACTGACGTTCCGGCACCTCAGCCGCCTCCGGCTGTGCCACGGCCGGCCTTGGACCGCCTCGCGGACCCCAAGGCCGGCTTCCTCACTTCTCCCAGCAGGAAGACAACAAGAGTGCGACAGAACCTGAGTAGGGGAGTGGTCCTGGCCGCGGCTGCGACAGGCATCATGTCCCTGTACGCCAGTCCGGCCTTCGCGGACTCCAACACGACCGCGGCCGCTTCGGACTCACCCGGCGTGGCCTCGGGAAACAACGTCCAGGTTCCGGTGAACGTGCCGCTGAACCTCTGCGGCAACACGGTCGACGTCGTCGCGGCCCTCAACCCGGCGTTCGGCAACTCCTGTGCCAACGGATCGGTTTCGCCGGGCAGGCACGCGGCGCCGCACCACCCCGACCGGCACGACGCCGGCTCCGCGCACCACCCGGGGCGTGGCGTCGGTGGTCACGGCGGCACCGACCACACGCGCGGCCACGGCGGCCACCCCGGCGGCCATGCCTCCGACCACGCCGGTTACGGCGGCCACTCCGGTGGCCACGGTGTCGAGCACGGTGGTTACGGCGGCAACTCCGGCGGCGAGCACGGTGGTTACGGCGGCGAGCACGGTGGCTACGGCGATGAGCACGCCGGTTACGGCGGTCACCCGGCCGGTGGTCACGGCGGTGAGCACGGCGGCCGGAGCGGCCACGGCGGTCACCCGGCCGGTGGCCATGGCGGTGAGCACGGCGGGCAGAGCGGCTACGGCGGTGAGCACGGCGGTCATGGCGACTCGGGGTACGGCCACTCCGGATACGGCGACTCGGGCTACGGCGACTCCCGGCACGGCCACTCCGGTCACGTGAACCCGGGGCACGGAGACTCGGGCGCCCACCACGGCGGTTGGAGCGGCTCCTCGTCGTACGGCGCGGCGCACGGCTCACCCGGTGTCCTGTCCGGCGACCAGGCCGCGGCCCCGGTCGACGTCCCGGTCGAGCTGTGCGGCAACTCCGTGGACGTGGTCGGTCTGCTGAACCCCGTGTTCGGCAACGAATGCGGCCACCACCACGCGCCGGACGGCCACGCGACGACCCCGCACCACTGCACTCCGCCCGCGACCCCTCCGCACACGCCCCCGCGGACGGTTCCGCAGCCGCCGAAGACGCGCACGCCGCACACGCCGCACACGCCGGTCGTGCACACCCCGTCCGTGAAGGTCCACGAGCAGCCCATGGTCCCGCCCACGGTGCACACCCCGCCCACACTGGCGGAGACCGGAAGCGAGGGAATGATCCTGGACGCCGCGATCAGTGCCGCCCTGCTGGCCGGCGGCACCCTGCTGTACCGGCGAAGCCGGGCCGCCTCCCGCCCGTGACGCCCGCTCCGGGTGCCGCTCGCGTCCGCGCGCCCGGCACCCGGAGTTCGGCCCCGCACCCTTTCGGCGCGGGGCCGATTCGTGCCGTACTGGCGCTCCCGCCAGGGGCCCGGACTGCGTGCTTCCGTCCGGAGCCGGACTGCGTGCTTCCGTCCGGAGCCGGACCATGCGTGCCCGCCTGGAGCCGGACCAATGTGTGCCCGCCTGGAGCCCGGACCGCGTGCTCCTGCCTGGAGCCCGGACCATGCGCTCCCGCCCGGAGCCGGATCCGGGCACCTTCCGGCTCCGCACCTTCCGGCGCCGGGCGGACCGGCGCCGGGTGTCCGGCCGGGGTCAGCGCCCGGTGCCGTGCCCCAGGTCCGATCCCTGCCGGAGGCCTTCGCCTTGCCGAAGGTTCCCTCCGGGCGCCGGGATCCGGCCGCCACCCGGCCCCGTACGCAGCCGCCGCCGGACACCGCGCACCAGCGTGTCCGCCGTGAAGCCGGCGCCGTGCACGAAGCGCATGGCCGGGCCGTAGGCGGAGGCGGTGATCAGGCCCGCCATGAAGAGCCCCGGCACCGACGACTCGAAGCCCCGGCCGATCGCCGGGGCACCGTCGGACAGGGCCACCAGACTCGCGCGCAGTTCGTCGTCCAGCAGGCCCAGCCGCTCGCGCCGGGCCCTGAACCCCGTGGCCGCGATGACATGGCCGGTCTCCAGACGGGCCCGCCTGCCGTCCCGGTCCACCGTTTCGAGCCGTACGCCGATGCCCGAGCGGTGGGCGGACGTGACCTCGTGACCCGGCATCAGCTCGACCGCCCGATCCACGCGGTCGCGGACCCACCAGGCACCCGCGGGGCCCAGCGCGCCGGCCGTGATCCGGACCCGGGTGGGTTCCGGGAGCCGGTGGAAGAGGCCGGGGCGCTCGGCGTAGAACCAGTTGCGCCAGCCGCAGCCCAGACCGCTGTGCGGCGCGCGGGCGGACCGCCACCACGGCCGCTCCCAGGCGGGCGGCACGTCGTTCCAGGACAGCCCGGCCGCGCGGGCCAGGACCCTTGTCCGGGTGCCCTGTTCGGCGAGCAGGGCGGCCGTCTCCAGGGCGGCCTGACCGCCGCCGATCACGGTGACGTCCCCGCCCCGGAAGCGGGAGAGGTCGGCGTGACGGCTGCTGTGCGACACCCGCTCGGGTCCCAGGCCGTTCAGTGCGGCAGGCAGCTCGACGAAGGGCATCACACCGACGGCCAGGGCGACCGTGCGGGCGCGCAGCACCTCGCCGTCGTCGGTCAGGACCTCGAAGCCCCCTGGACACCCCCGTACGTGGACGGCCATGCGTTCGTCGACGTCGGGCACGGCGTTGCGGGCGAACCACAGGCCGTACGAGGCGAACATCTCGACCGGGATCGGCTCACCGTGCCGGGCCGCCACACCCCGGCCCGCGCAGTACGTCTCCAGGCGGAGACGGCCTCCGGGGTCGGAGAGGCTGGACGCCCACGGCTCCGACTTCAGGAACATGCCGCGGGGCATGTGGTCGCGCCAGGAGGCCATCGGGCGGCCGAGGACGCGCAGTCCCAGCCCGGCGGCCGCCGCGTGGGACGCGATGGACAGGCCGTAGGGTCCGGCTCCCACCACCAGGAGGTCGTACATCAGTGGCTGCTCGCTTTCTCTTCGTCGGTGTGGGCGCGGGCAGGGGAGCCCGCGGACGGGGCGGCCGGACCGCCGGAGACCGGGGCGGACGTCCGCGGGGCGCGGGGACCCGGGCGCGGGCGGCCGGCGCCGCCTCCGAGGCGCGGTCGTGCGACGGCCGCGTCACCGCTCCCGGCTACCGCTCGCGCCGCCCCGGCCGCCGCCGCCCCGGCCGCCTCCGTGCCGGCCGCCGGAGTCGTCCCGGGAGCGTCGACGGCTATCCCGGTCGTCCTCGCCGGGACAGCCGGTCCGCGCAGCAGACGGCCCGCGCGCTGCGCCTGGCGCGAAGCCACATGGCGGGCCCACAGACCCCACATCACCCGTCCGGGAGCGCGGTCGTCCGTCGCGTGCCAGGCCAGTTCCCGCTCCGGGCCGCGGCGCCGCAGGGCGCGGAGCGGCGCGTAGTTCTCCACGACGAACGCACGGCCCGGCAGCGGGGCCGGGGCGGGCAGCGGACGGCGGGTCAGGTCCAGGTGCAGGGCGCGTACGACGTCCAGGCCCGCCCCGTCCTCGAAGAGCCGGAACTGGGCGCCGGGGCGGGGGTTGAAGTCGAGCAGGTGGTAGCGGCCCGTCGTGTCGTCCCTGCGGAAGTCGAGGTCGAAGATGCCGCGGTAGCCGAGGGACCGGGTGAGCCGTCCGACGAGGGCCTCCAGCGCCGGGTTGGGCGTCCAGCGGCCCACCGTCGTGAGGCCCGCCCCGCGCGGCCAGGCGCCGTGCTTGCGGCCCGCCCCGCCGCCGTGCGTCACACCGGCCCCGTCGACGTATCCGTGGAAGAACCAGTCGCGGTCGGGCCCCGGCGGCAGATAGGCCTGGAGCAGCAGCGTGCTGCCCGCCTCCGCGGTGCGCAGATACAGGGCCTCGGCCTCCCGCGCCGAGCGGACCACCACCGTGCTGCGCAGGCCTCTCCCGACCGGGATCAGCCAGGGCCGGCTCCACTTGGCCACCAGCGGCAGCCCCAGTTGCCAGGCCGCGGCGGCCGCCTGCGCCGGACTCCCCGGAATCAGGGTCACCGGGTGGGGAACGCCCACGCTCTCGCACACGGCGGCCAGTTCGGCCTTGTCGGCGACGCGCTCGGCGAGCCCGCGGGGCTGCCGCGGCAGCAGGAAACCCGCGGAGAGCTCCTCGTCCAGGGCGTTCACCGCGAGGGCGCTCTCGTCATCCAACGGGACCAGTACGGCGGGCCGGGAAACCCGGGCGGCCACTTGGCGCAACAGCGCGCCGACGTCCGCGACGGGCGAACCGGGTGGCGGCGGAGGGTGCGTCTCGCTGACGAAGCGCGACCTGCGGACGGGACTTCCCCCGGAATCGGCGACGAGGTACACCTCCACACCTGCCCTGCCGAGCGAGCGCACGGCCCCCAGCGTTCCGTGGTGAAAGGGATTCCGGTCGATGCGCAGCAGGACGGCGGGGACCCGGTCGTCGAGACGGTGCACGGGCTTCTCCTTCGGAATCGGGCCGGGCTCGGTGACAGGGCGAGTCACCCTTGCGAGTGATCGTCAGAACGTGAGGCCGGAACACCGGTTGGCTGGATCGGAATCCATGTGACTGAGTGTCAGTAATTCGGGAGGGACATCCGAGGATCAAGAGGGAGAGGAGCAGGCATGGCCCCACAGCAGCAGCGGCCCCGGAGCGGAAGGCTGGCGTTCATCGCGGCCGGCATCGTCACGTCGGTCGCCCTCGCGTCCGGTCCGGTATACGCCGTGGGCGCGGGGGCGGTGGGGGTGGGTGACCCGCCGCCGGCTCCGACCCCCACGGCGGCGAAACGGCCCGCGAACTCCTCGGCCGCAGCGGGCGCTTCGGCCATGAGCTCTTCGGTCGCGGGTGCTTCGGTCAGCGGAGCCTCGGTCGCGGGTGGTCCGGTCACGGGCGCTTCGGCAGCGGCTGCTCCGGCCTCGGGCGCGAGACCGGCCGCGGTGCCGGGATCCGCACCCACCGGGCCGCCGTCCGCGACCGCCGCCGCTTCCACGACGCCCGTCGCGGGCCGCGTGGAGCCCGCGCGGCCCGCCCGGCAGGGCCACGCCGGGCAGCCCGCCTTCGGCGCCTACCTCGACTACGGTCCCGAGGGCATCGCCCGTATCGAGCAGCTCAGCCGGTGGCTGGGCGGTACAGAACTGCGGGTCGGACACACGTATCTGCCGGGCGATCGCTGGAGCAACATCGAGGGTGCCCCCGGATTCCTGGACGCCTGGGCGGCCTGGCGCCGTCGGCAGGACGACCGGATGCTCGTCCTCAACGTCCCGATGATGGAGCGCAACGAGGAGGGCTTCTCCGACGGCCAGGTCCGCGGGCTGCTGCGCGAGGCCGAGACCGGGGTCTTCGACCACCATTTCCGCGCGCTCGCCGAGCGGCTCGTCGAGCTGAGGGTGCCCGACACCGTCATCGTGCTCGGCTGGGAGATGAACGGCATCACGTACACCCATCGCTGCGGTCCCGACCCGGAGGCCTGGAAGAAGTACTGGAACAGAATCGTCACCACCATGCGGTCGGTGCCGGGCCAGAGGTTCCGGTTCGACTTCGCCCCGAACCGCGGCCGGGACGCCGTTCCCTGGACCGAGTGCTATCCGGGGGACGACACCGTCGACGTCATCGGCATGGACGCGTACGACCAGCCGTCGGGGCTTTCGTTCGACGAGCAGGTGAAGGAGCCGTACGGGCTCCAGGAGCAGGTGGACTTCGCGAAGGCCCACGGCAAGTCGATCTCCTATCCCGAGTGGGGCCTCTACCACAACGGTGACAACGCGACGTACATGAAGGACATGCTCGCGTGGATCGACGAGCACAAGCCGCTGTACAACACGCTCACCGACTACTGCCCGCACGGTGTGTGGCAGTGCCAGGACAACCCGCTGGCGGCCAAGGCCTACCGGGCCGCCCTGTCCCAGCTCGCCGCTCCGCTGCCCACCGGTCCGGCACCGGCCCCGACGCCGACCCCGACGTCCGAACCGGCCTCGACACCGACACCCGCGGTCTCGACCCCGATCCCGACGCCGACATCCGAACCGGCCTCGACACCCACACCCGCGGCGACCTCCACGCCCAAGCCGGTTTCGACGCCGACGCCCGAGCCGGCCTCCACACCGAAGCCCAAGCCGACCTCCACGCCCAAGCCGAAGCCGACCCCGACGTCGGAACCGGTTCCGATTCCGGCCAAGACTCCGGTGTCCGAGCCGGTCTCCACCCCGACCCCGACGCCCAAGCCGGTTCCGAAGCCGGTCGAGACCCCGACGCCGAAGCCGGTTCCGACCCCGGCCAAGACGCCGAAGCCGACCCCGACTCCGACTCCGGCCAAGACTCCGACGCCGAAGCCGACGCCCAAGCCGACGCCCAAGCCTGTTCCGACCCCGGCCAAGACACCGGTGTCGGAGCCGACACCGCCCCCGCCCCCGGCGCGCGAGCCTGTCCCGCACGCGACACCGGACCCGGCCACCTGTTCACCGCTGGAACTGGGTGACTGGGTGGAGCACTGGATCGGCGGGAAACTGTGCATGCGTCTCGACTGGCCGTCGCAGGAGTTCTGGTCGGGCGACTGGTGGTCGAGCGGCTGGTGACCCCCGGGTGGCGGCGGGTCGGTCAGGGCCTGCCGCCACCGCGCTCCTTCCAGCTCCGCAGCAGCTCCTTGCCCCGGCGGCGCGCGGCGACGTCGCAGACGACCGCCGACATCAGCGCCGCCGTTCGGCGGCGGGCGAGGAGCAGCCGCTGGTTGACGACCGGGTCCGGGCGCCAATGGTGCTTGTACGGTTCGTCGCCGCGCAGCAGGCTCAGCGTCCCCCGGTCGCCGCCCTCGGTGTGCCGGGAGCAGGCGTCGAGCAGTATCACCGCCACGTCCGCCTTGCGTTCGCGCAGCTGCGGATGGGCGCCGTACAGATAACCGCCCGCCAGGCGCCGCGACAGCAGGGTGAGGTCCACGGCCATCACGGTGCCGTCGAGCCGGAACTCGGTGACCACAGCGTCCCCGGACCGCACCATCGGGCCCACCGAGCGGACCAGATGCTCCGAGAACCGCTCATGGAGGTGTTCGGACGTCACCTTCCGGCCCTCCCACTGGAGCCGGTGCAGTTCGAGCAGCCGGCCGAGGGCCGCGTCCACCTCGTGGGGGCCCACCACCCGCTGCTCGACCCCGAGCGCGGTGAGTTTGCGCAGCTTGGCCCGCACCCGCTGGGCCTTGGCCGAGGGGAGGCGCCCGACCAGCTCGTCCATCGAGGCGGCCGGCAGCTCCAGACACAGGGAGTCCCCGACCCGGCGGCGCGGTCCCCGCCAGTGCTCGTAGACCCGCTCCACCGCGCCGCCGGGGCGGACCTCGCGGAAGTCGATCAGCGCGGTGCGGGCCGCGGCCGACAGCCCCTCGGCGAGCATCGCCGCCGCGCGGTCGGCGTGCTCGTCGTCGAGGAGCACGTCCGCGTAGTCGGAGATCGGCCCGCCGAGCGGTACGAGAGCCGGCAGCCGGCGGCGGGCGCGCATCAGGGGCGCGACCGCGAGCAGTTCACCGTCCTCGCGCACGACCACCAGACGCAGTCGGCCCGGTGTCCCGTACGACAGCCACCAGGAGTGCAGCCAGGCGTGGCTCTGGAAGGCGGTGGCGGCGCCGCACCGGCGGTACAGGCGCCCCCAGGGACCCGCCAGTTCGGCGAACTCCCGCTCGTCGGTGATCAGTTCGGCTTGCGCGGTGCTGCTCCGTACGCCGGCCTGGAGCGTCCCGCTCACAGCTGGCCGTGCACATCGGCGGCCGTGGCCGGGCTCGGCACCGAGGCCGGGCGGGCCGGCCCGGCGGGCCGCCGGGGACGGACCAGCAGTACGAGAGCGCCGAGCAGTCCGCCCGCGCTCGCGCCGACCAGGCCCGTCACCGGGGGGGACGCCGAGGACGCCGAGGCCGGCTTGATCGCGCGGGAGAACGACAGGAGTTCCACGTGGGTGCTCTGCTTGCTCTCGTTCGCGTGCTGGGTCAGTGAACGGGTGACGGCGTTGGCCATGTCGGCGGCCTGGTCGGGCCGTGAGGAGGTGGCGGAGACGGCGACCATGGGGGCGTCCGGGGAGGTCGCCGTCCGCACGCTCGACTCCAGCGTCTTCACCGGCACACCGGCCCACACCTGCGCGTCCCCGAGCACCGCGAGCTGCGTGGCGACCCGGCCGTAGGCCTGGGCGAAGCCGAGCGCGGCCGACGGATCGCCCTTGTCCGTCGGTACGGCGATGACATAGCTCGTGGCCGTGTAGGCCGGGGGCTTCACCACGCCGTACGCGCCGCCGAGCACGCCGCCGAGCACGGCCGTGGCGGCGAGCAGCGCCCACGGCGGCGTGGTCCTCGCCCGGGAAAGGGCCGAACCCGAGGGGCGGTGGCCCCTGGTGAGGTTTTCGGACATGTGGAACTCACTCCAGTCAGGTGCGCGAGACAGCGGCCGCGTACACGTCCATGAGCTGTGCGGCGCTGCGGGTGATGCAGTAGTGGTGGGCCGCCTCCGGGGCCGAGCGGGGGGCGGGGCCCCGCGCTCGTAAGCCGGTCAGCGCGCGGGCGAAGGAGTCCGCGCCGCCCCCGACCCGGACGGCGCCGCGGGCCGCCCCGGGCGGCAGGTCCTCGACGGCCGGGCAGGAGACGTACAGGACCGGCAGTCCGGCGGCCAGCGCCTCCACGACGGCCAGCCCGAACGCCTCCTCGGGGCTGGGGGAGGCGAGGACGTCCATGGCCCCTATCAGCGAGGGCAGATCGGCGCCGGGAGAGCCGCCGGTGGGGCGCTCGCCGGCGAACAGGACCCGGTCCGCGACCCGGGCGTCGTGCGCCGTACGCCGTAGCGCGGTCTCCTCAGGGCCGCCGCCGACCAGCAGCAGCCGGCAGTCGCCGGGCAGTTCGGCCAGCGCGCGGATCAGGACGTCGAACCGTTTGCCCGGCGCGAGCCGGCCGACGCCGCCGACGACGTACGCGTCCTCCGGGAGCCCGAGCCGGCGGCGGGTGCCTTCGCGCTGGTCGGGGTCGAAGCGGAAGCGCCCGACGTCCACGCCGTTCGGCACGATCTCGATGCGCGGTCCGGGCACACCCCAGCGGCGCAGCCGTTCGGCGACCGTGGGCGACACGGCGACGGTGGAGCGGCCGAGCCGCTCGCTGGCCAGATACAGGGCGCGTACGCCGGGGCCGAGCCGGCGGCCCTCCATCTGGGAATCGCCGAGCGAGTGCTCGGTGGCCACGACCGCCCTCACCCCGGCCAGCCTGGCGGCGAGCCTTCCGTACACGCAGGCCCGGTAGAGGTGGGTGTGCACGAGGTCGTAGCGGCCCGCGCGGATCACCTTCACCAGGCGGGGGAGCGCGGCGAGGTCGCGGTTGCCGGACATGCCGAGATGGATCACGCGCACACCGTCGTCGGCGAGCCCCTCGGCGACCGCGCCCGGATTGGTCAGCGTCAGGACGTCGCAGGGGACGGGCAGATGCCGCAGCAGCAGCCGCAGCTGCTGTTCGGCGCCGCCCACGCCGAGGCCGGTGATGATGTGCAGCGCCTTCACCGGCCCGCCTCGACCGGGCGTCGGCGCAGACGGTGCAGTCGGTGCTTCAGGAACATGCGCACGGCGGTGTCGTTCTCGCCGATGTGCACCCGGGGGAGGGCGTACGGGCCGGTCAGCGCGCCGGGGTCGATCGCGCAGCCGTAGCCGTACCCGGCGTCCCGGACGGCGTCCACGACCCGGCGGTCGATGGTCCCGTACGGATAGCAGAAGCCGTCGACGTGAGCGCCGATCAAATCCGAGAGCACCGCTCTGCTCTGCGCGACCTCGGCGTGCAGCACGGCGTCGTCGGCCTTCGTCAGGTCGACATGGGTGAGTCCGTGCGAGCCGACCTCCATGCCCTCACTCGCGGCGGTGAGCCGGATGCCCTGCTTGCCCAGCAGCGGCTTTCGCGGGCCCAGCGGATCCCAGGCGTTCTCGCCGCCGAGCCGGCCGGGCAGGACGAAGAGGGTGGCGCCGAATCCGTGGCGCCCGAGGAGGGGGAGGGCGGTCTCGACGAAGTCGGCGTAGCCGTCGTCGAAGGTCAGGCCGACCAGGTCCTGCCCCTGGCCGCGGGCGCGGGCCGCGAGCAGGTCGGAGACGCACACCCCGCGCAGACCGCGCCGGCGCAGCCAGGCGAGCTGCTGGTCGAGACGGCCCGGGGAGACCGTGACGCGGTACGGGTCGTCGGAACAGTCCCCGACGGAGTGGTACATCGCCACCCAGGGCGGTGCGTCGAGGGAACTCGTGCCGGTACGTCTGCTGCTGTCAGCGGAAACGGGCATACGAAACCCTTCGTGTGACGGAACGGAGTGCGGAGGCGAACCCCTCGACCCGGAAGGCCCAGGCCAGCAGGGCGAAGACGACGGTCACGACCGTGCCGCCGACGACGAGTCCGAGCAGCGGGGAGTCCACGCGGCTCGCGCAGAGACCGCCGGTCACCGCCGCGGTCAGGGCGGCCCGCAGCGGTTTGCCGATCTCGGCCACCACCTTGCGGGTGCGGATCGGCACACTGCGCGGACCCATGCCGTACAGCAGGAGCACGGCGGTGAGAGTGATGCCGGCCGCGTTGGCGGCGGCGATCCCGCAGACCCCCCAGGGGCCGACGGCCAGGACCCCGGCCCAGCAGGTCGCGACGATCCCGGCGGTCATCGCGAACAGCGGGTACCAGGTCGGCCGCCCCGAGGAGAAGTAGGAGCGCACGAGCGCGCCGACCAGGGTGTGACCGAGCAGCCCGAGGGCGTACACCCGCATGACCGCAGCCGTCGCCGCCGTGTCCTGAGCGGTGAACGCACCGCGCTGGAACAACAGTTGGACGATCTGCGGGGCGCACGCCACGACCGCGGCGGTGCCGAGGAGCACCGTGCAGGCGACGAGGGTCAGATCGCGCTCCACCCGGTCGCGGGCCCGCTCGGTGTCGCCCTCCGCGATGGCCTGGGCGACCACGGGGAAGGTGACCGTGCAGAGCATCAGCGAGAGCACCATCGGCATCTGGGCCACTTTCTGGGCGTAGTTCAGATGCGAGATGGCCCCGGCGGGCAGCGAGGAGGCCAGAAAGCGTTCGACGAGGACCTGGGACTGCCGGCACAGCGCGAACAGCAGGACCGTGCCGACGAGGGTCAGATTCATCGGGCGGGCCGGCTCACCGTCCAGGTCCCCGGTCGCCGGCCGTCCGCGGCGCAGCTGCCGCCACAGCGACGGGGCCTGCGCCACCACCATGAGCGCGCCGCCGACCGCGACACCGAGCGCCGCCGACCGTACGCCCCAGCGCGCGCCCAGGACGAACATCACCGCGATGATCCCGGCGTTGTACGCCATGTAGATCGCCGCCGGAGCCACGAAGCGCCGGTGCGCCCGCAGGGCCGCGCTGCAGTACCCGGCGAGGCCGAAGGAGAACACACAGGTCGCGGTCAGCCGGGTGCAGTCCACCGCGAGCCGGGGGTCGGGCAGACCGGGCGCGAGCGCCTCGACCAGGTAGGGCGCCCCCGCGATCAGCAGCGCGCCGACGGCCGCGAAGGCGAGCGTCAGCCGGGGCAGGGTGGCGGCGACCAGCGCCCGGACGGGATCACCGGCGGCTCCCCTGGCACGCCGGGTCACGGCCACGCTGAACGCCGGGATCAGGACGAAGGCCAGCCCGTCCTCGATCAGCAGCGTCGCCGCGAACTCCGGCACCGTCCACGCGACGAGGAACGCGTCCGTGTCCGACCCGGCCCCGAACAGATGCGCGAGCGCCTGATCCCGGCCGAGGCCCAGCAGGGCTCCGGCGATCGAGAGGGCGACGGTGACGAGAGCGGCCTTCGCGAGGAAGCGGTCGGAGGCGGCTTCGGGCCGGTCCGCCCCCTTCCGGGAACCGGGGGGCCGTACGACGCCGGGGGGAGCCCCCGTCCCCGGCCCACCCTTTGCCTCCGTGCCCGCACGTGCTTCCGTGCCCGCACGCGCCTCCGTGCCCGCACGCGCCTCCGCGCCAGCCCCCGCCCCCGCGACCGTGTTCATCCCCGCGCCCCCTGTCCCCGTGCCTGCCACCGCCCCGGCCCCTGTCCCCGAGCCCGTGCCGGTTCCTGTCCCCGAGTCCGTCCCGGCCCCTGTCCGCGTGCCGGTTCCTGTCCCTGTCCCTGTCCCCAAGTCCGTGCCGACTCCCGTGCCGGCACCGGTTCCTGTCCCCGCGCCGGCACGGCTCCGTGTGCCGGCCCCCGTGCCCGGGTCCGTCGTCGTGCCCGTCCCGAAGCCCGTGGTGGTGTCCGGGCCTTCCCCCGCCCTGGGCGGCGTCACCGTCATCGGGCCGCGGCCTCTTCCCGTACGGCGGCGGCCGGCGTCGGCGCGTCCGTGCCGGGTGCCGCCGACGGATCCATCAGCGCCCACCAGCCGATGACGCCGAAGACGACGGCCGTCAGGACCGTGGAGGGGCCGCCGATGTCCGCGTACACGAAGTCGACCAGCTGCCAGACGAGCAGTCCGCACGCGATGAGCGCGCAGTCCGTGCCGTTCGGGGCAGCGGCTCCGGGAAGACCGGGACCCGTGGTGCGGGCGGGGCCCGCGGTGACGCCGGGGTCCGAGGCGTCGGGTGACGTGCGGCGTACGCGGACGAGCCCGCGCAGCGCGCACACCAGCAGCGCGAGCCAGCTGCCCGCCAGGGCCAGCAGCCCGACGAGGCCCTGCTCGCTGAGGACCAGGAGATACATGTTGTGCGGCGAGAGCAGCGCCTGCTTGTGATAGGCGGCGCCCGCGCCCGCGATGTCGCTGCCGGAGGAGAGCGCGAGCGAGGCGTGACCGTCCCGGTTGTCGGGGAAGCCCTTCAACCCGACGCCCGTCAGCGGGTGTTCGCGCCACATGTCGGTGGCCGCCGCCCACATCGTGTAGCGGTCGGTCACCGACTGGTCCGGCGCGTCCGTGACCTGCGTGATGCTGGTGATGCGCTCCTGGAGCATCGCGCTGCCGAAGCCCAGCCCGCCCACCAGGATCATCCCGGCCGCGGCCAGTGCCGCGACCACCTTCACCGCCCGCCGCAGCCCCGCCAGCACCAGCTGCGCGCCGCAGGCCACGGCCGTGGCGATCCACGCGCCACGGCTGAACGAGAGGGCCAGCGGCGGCAGCAGGGCCAGCGCGCACAGCACGGCGACGGACCGCTGCCGCGCCTCGGCCGCTCCGAGGGCCAGCGCCACCGCGCACACCAGCCCGAACGCGACCACCGTCGCCATGCCCATCACGTCCGTCGGCCCGAACGTGCCGACGGCCCTGACGTCCTCGCCCTGGTACGAGGCACCGGTCCCGGTGACGTACTGCCGCACCCCGACCGCCCCCTGCCACAGCGCCAGCGCGACGAACGCCCAGGCCAGCAGACGCAGGTCGCGCCGGTCGCGTACGAGCAGCAGGACCGCCGCCGGCACCAGCACGAAGATCTGGAGATAGCGGGTGAGGCCGGTGATCCCGGCTCCCGGGTCCGCCGCCCCGGCCGCCGCGGCCGAGATGCCGACCACCGGGAGCCCGAGGACCAGGGCCGCGGTCGCGGACAGGGGGCGGCGGCGGGTCCGTACGAGATGGATCGCGCAGCAGAGCACCACGAGTCCCGACATGCCGTCCGCGATGTTCGCACCGCCCTCGCCGCTCGGCGCGATCGGCAGCGCGAGCAGCGCGATCACCGCGACGACGGGCAGCACCGGCAGTACGCGCCGCAGGGCGGCGGTCACGGTGTCCAGGGGAGTGACGGGCAGGGACTGGCTCATCGGCTCAGCTCCCCGTCGGGCGCATCAGCGCCGCGGCCGTGCGCAGCAGGATGCAGATGTCCTGCCACATCGACCAGTTGTCGATGTACGCGTTGTCGAAGCGGCAGCGGTCCTCGATCGAGGTGTCGCCGCGCAGCCCGTGCACCTGGGCGAGTCCGGTGATGCCGGTCTGCATCCGGTGACGGGCCGCGTAGCCGGGGTAGGTCTGGCTGAACTTGGCCACGAAGTACGGGCGTTCGGGACGCGGCCCGACCAGGCTCATGTCTCCCCACAGGACGTTCAGCAGCTGGAGCAGCTCGTCGAGCGAGGTGCGCCTGAGGAAGTGGCAGAAGCGGGTCATCTCCGGCTCGCCCGCCACGCTCCAGCGGGTCGCCGCCTCGTGCTCGTCGACCGGGCGGTGGGTGCGGAACTTCAGCAGCGTGAACGGCCGTCCGTCCTTGCCGATGCGCTCCTGCCGGAACACCACACCGGGCCCGTCGGTCAGCCGCAGAACAGCCGCGAACACCAGCAGCAGCGGACTGACCAGCAGCAACAGGGAGCCGGAGACGGCGACATCGAGGAGCCGCTTCCCGAAACCCGCGCGCCGCCCGCCGACCGACAGGGGGCGGCAGGCGAAGCCGGCCAGCGTGTGCCGGCCCTCACGCTCGTACGACGGGCAGTCCGGGTCGACCTCCCACAGCTCGCAGCCCGCGAGGGCCAGCGCCCGCAGCATCGGCCCACGCCGGCTCGGCGGCTCCACCACCAGCACGGCCCGCACGCTGTTCTGGATGAGGGCCCGCTGCACCTCCTCGCCGGTGGTGAGCACCGGCAGTTGATCGAGGCCGGTGGGCCGGTCGGAGACGACACCGACGGGCCGTACCCCGCAGTTGGGATGGCGAAGGAAGGCCGCCGCCACCCGCTGCGCCGTCCCGGCGGGACCGACCACCAGCGCGGCGACGGGGTGCTGCGCGAGGGCCCGCCGGCGCCGCCGGTGCACCGTGCCGCGGCCCGCGCAGCTGATCAGCGACTGCGCGGCGCAGCCCAGGGCCAGCGTCCGGGCGGACAGCGCCTCGTCCGGGGCGACTGCGGCGAAGACGGCGGCCAGCGTGCACCAGGTGACCGCGATCCGCGCGCAGACCGCGGGCAGTTCGTCGAGCAGGGCGGGCAGCGGCACCGGCCGGTACAGCGACGCCCGCGCGTTCAGGGAGATCACGCCGAGCAGCAGGGCGACGACGAACAGCGGGTGCCGCTGCATCTCGCTGAGCGTCTGTCCGGCCACCAGCGCGGCGACGGCGTCCATGGCGGCCAGCGGCAGCCAGGAGACCCGCCGGGCGGCCTTCCGCTGCCCGGCCGGGAACCTGAAACCGCCGTCGGTCTCGCGCGAGGACATGACCGAGACAGATGAGAATCCGTACTCCCGGGGCTGTCCGCCAGGGGAGGGAACGGTGCTTTCCGCAGTCACGAGTGGATGGACTCCCTGCACTCGGTGTGGTCCGCGCACATGAGGCTTCCGGCGTGCTGCGGCTGTCGGCCGGACAGCAGTTCGCGGTAGACCTCCGCGACCGCGTCGGCCGTGAGGCGCACGTCGTGCGTGGTCAGTACGTGGAGGCGCCCCTGGTGGCCGATCGATTCGCGCAGCAGCGGATCGGCCAGCAGCCCGCCGATCGCCTCGGCCAGCGGCGCCGGTTCCGGCGTGGCCACCAGACAGCGGGTGTCATGTCCCGGCGGCAGGCTCTCGCGGGCGCCGTCCACGTCGGTCATGACGACCGGGCGTCCGCAGGCCATCGCCTCGAGCGGGGCCAGCGCCATGCCTTCCCAGCGGGACGGCAGCACCACCAGATCGGCGGCCTGGTACCAGGGCACCGCGTCGGCCGTGGCCCCGGCGAACAGCACGTCACGCGGTGCCCCGGCGCGCAGCCGCGGGGCGTCCGGGCCGTCCCCGACGAACACCAGCCGCGCCGTGGGCACCCGCCGCAGCACCGAGGGCCACGCGTCGAGAAGGATGTCCTGCCCCTTCTGCCGGCACAGCCGCCCCACGCACACCACCAGCGGAGCCGCCGGACCGACCCCCGCGAGCAACGGCAGCCCGGCTCGTACGGTCTCCACGGCGGCCGGGTGGAAACGCTCGGGGTCGACGCCGTTCGGGATCACCTTCCAGGGGGCGCGCACTCCGGCTCGTACGCCGGTCGTGCGCTCCGCCTCGCTGACGCACACCACCCGGGACGCCCAGCGCGCCCCCCAGCGCTCCCAGCGCAGCGCGAGCGCGGCGGCGGCACCGTCGACGGCCTCGAACGACCAGGCGTGCGGCTGGAACACCGTCGGCACCCGTCCGCGCAGGGCGAGCCTGGCCGCGAGCCCCGCCTTCGCGCTGTGCGCGTGCACCACGTCGGGCCGCACCCGGGCCAGGACCCGGCCGAGTCGCCGTACCTCCTGCGCCAGCTGCGGCCCCGGCGCCCGCGTCGCGTGCCAGGGCCGTACGTCCGCGCCGAGCGCCCGTACCTCCCGGGCGAAGCCGTTGCCGTCCGGGCAGGCGACGGTCACCCGAAGTCCGGCGGCGAGCTGCGCCCCGACGAGGTCGGCGACCACGCGGGCGACGCCGCCGTCGACCGGCTGCGTGACATGAAGGACCCGCGGCGGAGGGTCTGTTGGCAGATGCATGCGCGGTTCCTCGCTGACGGGCGGCGCGCCGGGGCGCGCGTCACTGCTTCGCGTCGACGGCGGCGAACAGTGCTCCGATCCAGGCCGCGTCCCGCTGCGAAACGATCCGGAAGGCCAACTGGTCACCCCCGCCACGAATCCCCGGGCCGATTTCGAGGACGTCCGAGTCGTAGCCGAGCGTGTTCGCGTACGCGGGCACCCGCCTGACGGCATCGGGGCCGGGTCCGCTGATGGTCGAATTCAGCACGTCGTCACGGGGGTTGGCGGCATCGCCCAGCACCGTCGGCGTCCCGCGGCCGTTCGAGACGGAAAGGGAGTCGCCCCCGCGTCCACGGTCGCCGTTGTATGCGACCAGGCCCACCCGGCCCCGCACCCGTGCGGGCAGGTCCAGCCCGCCGAGCGGCACCACGCGTTCCTCGCCGGGGCCGAGCGTCGCGAATCCGTCCCAGATCGCCAGACGCCGGAGCGGCTCCGCCTTCTTCTCGTAGGCAGCCATCAGCGTCCAGCCGCCCCACGCCCCGGCGACGGACCGGCCCTTCGCCACATTCACCTGGGCCACCGTGTAGAGACCCGAACCGCTCGCCCGCACCAGGCGGGTGACGTCCGCCGAGGCCTGGAACGCGTCCGCCCCGCGGGCCGCCCGGTGCCCGACCACGCGGTCCGCGCGCAGTTCCTTGTACGCGCCGCCCGGCTCGGCGATCAGCACCCGCCCGTTGTCCCTCGGCGGCTTCTGCTCGCCGACCCGGAGGTTGCCGCCCCAGTACAGCCGCGCGTACGTGACCCGCGCGCCCTTCGGCAGACGGACCTCGGCGCGGCTGGAGTTGTAGGTGTTCGGGTCGTGGTCGACGTCGATGTAGACCATGTCGAAGTCGCCGTTGGCGGCCGTGGCGCCCCGGCGGACCGCCGGGCACGAGGGAGTCGCGGCGCGGCTCACCCCGGCCGCTCTCGCCGAGCCGTGGGGCAGCGCGGACCTCGTGGAACTCCGGCAGCCGATCGAGGAGTTGGCGGCCCTCGCGATGCCGCCGTGCTGGAGCGCACGGTACCGCTGGGTGAACGGGAGCGACTCCGCCTGCGCGGTGGGCGGTCTGTCGGCGGACGCTCCCGCGGACGCCGGGGTACCCGGCGCCCAGAGGGCGGCGAGAGCGGAGCAGCCCACGATCGCGCGGCGCAGCAGCAGGGTCGGGGAAGTACGCATGACCGGCGGTGCCCTTTCGGGGAAAAGGTTCTGGACCAGCGGACGAACGGAAAATCCGAGAATCGGACGAGTCGGACACGTGCGCGTCGGCTCCCCGCGAGCCCCCGGCGCTCCTCGGCGCCTGCTTCCGGACGCCCTTCGGAGAGCTCGACTGTAGCCGTTGTCCCTCTTTGTCACCGAAAGCTGTGATGTGTGTCGGAATCGTGAACCAGGCCGTCCGAGACATCACCCCTTTGGAGGCACAACCCGGGTGTGCGCCGCGCGTTGAATCCAGAGCCGGGCATCCCGCCCGGATGTTGTGTCGATTTCCAAGGAGCACTTCTCCATGTCGCGTATTGCGAAGGGCCTGGCCCTGACCACCGTTGCCGCCGCCGCTGTAGCCGGCACCGCCGGCATCGCCGCTGCAGACAGCGGCGCGCACGGCGCGGCCGCCCACTCCCCGGGCGTCCTGTCGGGCAACGTCCTGCAGGTTCCGGTTCACATCCCGGTCAACGTCTGCGGCAACACCGTCAACGTCATCGGTCTGCTGAACCCGGCGTTCGGGAACACCTGCGTCAACCACTGACGTCATCGCGGACCCTTCTGGCCGGCCGCCCTCCCGAAACGGGGGGCGGCCGGTCCGGGTTGACGAAACGGGGGGCGGTCGGTCCGCGGTCTCGAAGCGGAGGGCGGTCGGTTCGCGGTCTCGAAGCGGAGGGCGGTCGGTTCGCGTCGCCGTGACAAAGGGCGGCGGCGAGCGGTGCCGTGACAAACCGCGGTCGGTCCGCGTCGCGGTACGAGAAGCCGGGTTCCCGCAGGCCGATGTACAGGGCTGTTCTCCGGGCGCGTTGCAGGAATCTTCTGCACGCGGAGTTTCCGCCGCGTTCGGGGCTCGTTAGGCAGCGCGAAGAGGAATTCCCTCCGGTGACATCGGTCGCCGAAGAAAGGAACACGATGAAATCCCTCAAGGCCGCCGCCGTAGTCGCCGGTTCCCTGGCCCTCGCCGGTGCCGCCGCGCCCGCGTTCGCCGCCGGAGCCTCCGGCCTCACCCCCTCCAGTCTCAACGGTGCCCTGGAGACCGTCACCAGCCAGCGTTCGCTCAGCGTGCAGGACGCCCTTCCGCTCCAGCACCAGTCGAACGCGCTCGACAGCGAGAACAAGGGCTCCGTGCTGAGCGGCGTGAACGGCGCGACGAAGACGCTCAACACGACCGCCGCCCCCGCCAAGCTCCTCGGCGGGCTTCCCCTTCAGGGTTAGTCGTATCCCTTGCGCGCGTGTCTTTCCGCAATGCCCGCACGCATTTCCCTAGGCTCTGGAGAAAATCTCCTATGAAAGGGCTCACAATGAACACTGCCAAGAAGGCCGCTCTTATTTTCGCCACCGCCGGAATGGCCGCGGGTGCTGCCGCGGGTGCTGCCGTCGCGGACTCCGGTGCCGAGGGTGCCGCGGTCAATTCCCCGGGTGTTCTGTCGGGCAACGTCCTCCAGGTTCCCGTGCACATCCCGGTCAACGTCTGCGGCAACACCGTCGACGTCATCGGTCTGCTGAACCCGACCTTCGGCAACGTCTGCGCCAACCACTGACACCGTAAGACGGCTGTGGCGCGAAGGGCCGATTCCGAAGGCGTGGAATCGGCCCTTCGCGCTGTTCGAGCCGTGTACCTCGTTCGTGTGGTCACGCTCCCGGACATCGCCCGGTCGAGTGATTTCGGACCGGAACCCGAACGGGCGCATCGATAAGGTTCCGCGGTGACCTCAACCTCAAGCGATATGCGCCCTCTCCGGGTAGCCGATCTCGGCACGCTCGCCGTCATGGCATTCAGCGGAGAAGCCCCCGACGGTGACATGCCCTATCTCCTCGCCTACTCGCTGGGAGACGGCGAAGGGGGTCCCGAAGGATCGGCGGCCGCCATCCGGCAACTGCTGATCGACAACGGACTGCCCGTGGGCGACACGCTCATCGACGGATCCCGGCAGCCGAGCCTGCCGCTCACCCTTCTCGTCGAGGCCGGCCAGGCCGTCGTCAACATGCCGTACCTCAACGCCCAGTGCGTCGCCCCGCCGGAGTGGCTCGCGGCGGTGGGCAAGCGCGGCTACGCCTACTTCCTGTTCGCCACCCGGGCCTGGCCCGTGGCCGAGCCGGGCAAGCCCGTCGCACCCGAGGACCTGACGGCCTTCGCGGGCGACGAGGAGACCTTGCTCAGCGCGTCCCACGTGCTGCTGCCCGCACGCAGCCTGCGCGGCTGATGGCGGCCGCCGCGGGCGGGGGGACGAGCGGCGTGGGGGTCGGCGGCGCGGGCGTGGGGACGGGCGGCGGCCACGGCGCGCGCGGGCGCACCGCCGGCAGCGGCCTCGCCTTCGCCCTGCTGATGGTGATCACCGGGGCGGCCGGTCTGCTCGCCGCCTGGGTCATCACCATCGACAAGTTCAAGCTGCTGGAGAACCCGAACTTCGTCCCGGGGTGCAGCCTGAACCCGGTGGTCTCCTGCGGCAGTGTCATGAAGAGCGAGCAGGCGTCGGCCTTCGGTTTCCCGAACCCGATGCTCGGCCTCGTGACGTACAGCGTGGTGATCTGTGTCGGCGTGAGCCTGCTGGCCGGCGCGGGATTCCCTCGGTGGTACTGGCTGACGTTCGACGCGGGCACGTTGTTCGGCGTCGGATTCGTCAGCTGGCTCCAGTTCCAGTCGTTCTACCGGATCAACGCGCTGTGCCTGTGGTGCTGTCTGGCCTGGGTCGCCACGATCATCATGTTCTGGTACGTCACCTCCTTCAACGTACGGAACAATTTCCTGCCCGCACCGGAATGGCTGAAGGCATTCCTGGCGGAGTTCACCTGGGTTCTCCCGGCACTGCACATCGGTGTCGTCGGAATGCTGATCCTGACCCGCTGGTGGGATTTCTGGACCAGCTGAATCTCCCTATCGGACGACTAATGAGTCCGTCGGGGGAATCTTGAGCTGATGACGTTCCCGGAATCGTTACGTGGTACGGACGCCGAACCCCCGAATCCTGAAAGGGACCGTACCTGAGATGAAGCCGACCACACGAGGAACTCTCGCCGCTGTCATGACCGGTGTGGCGGCGGCGGTGGGTGCCGCCGCCGCGGCCCCCGCGGTCGCGGCCGACACGGTCCCCATCCCGGTGCCGCTGAACGGGGTCGAGCAGTCCCTCGGCCTGAAGGCGCCCAGCATCGGGGGCCAACTGCCGTTGCCCCTGCCGGGCAGGCTGGAGGGGCCGCGGTACGTCGAGGGCCGGATGATCCCCGACCGGACCGTGCCCCAGGTCCCGCTCAGCGGCGGGCTGCCCGGCGCCGAAGTCCGTACGCCTCTCCCGCACCTCCTCGGCGAGGGATCCGACCACCTCGGGCTTTCCGCGCCGGCGGCCGGTCTTCAGGCTCTGACGCCCGGAGCCTCCCTGGACGGCCCGCTCGGCGCACCGGACCCCGAGCGCCTCGGCCTTCCCGGTCTGAAGCTGCCTCAGGCCGCCGTGCTCACACCGCTGCTGAAGACCGTGCCCGTGGCGAACCTGGAGATGGGCTCCGGCTCGTAGGCGGTTCCGTCCGGCGGAGCGGACGCCCGGGAGTCCGGCCCGGGCCCGCCGTCTCCGTCCGGAGCGTCGGGGGCCGCCCGCCGCCGACCGGCCTTCCCGAAGCCGACCGATACAGCCTGAATTCGTGGAGGAGAGAGACATGTTCGCCAGTTGGATCCCGGGCAGAGCACCGGGGCGCGGGTGGAGCCGGGTGCCTGCCGCCCGGGCACGCGGCCGCGGTGCGGAACGCCTGGCGGGTGGAGTGGCGCTGACCCGGCGCGGCGCGATGCGGGGACTGCTCCTGTCGGCCGTCGGCGTCGCGCTGGCCCCCGTCGTCGCGGCCTCGAGGCCACCGCGCCGCCGCCCCCGTGACCTGTCCTTCGACGAGATGTACCGCGGCCGCCACATCCTCGGCGCCACGACCGGTAAGGACGGGCGGGCCTCGTTCGCCGGCGGCGAGTGGCAGGTCACGGTGGACGGCCGGCCGCTGCATCTGATGCGCCGCGCGGACGGCAGCTACCTCAGCATGGTGGACCACTACGAGTCGTACCCGACACCGCTCGCGGCGGTCCGCGCGGCAGTCGACCAACTCGGCCGGTCCGAGCAGCTCAGGGGCATGGCGGGCATGAACGGCGCGGCGGGCGGCGGGCGGCGGAGCGGTGTGGAGGGGGGTGGCCACCAGCATGGTGTACACGCGTAGGAACGTCAGCACCCTCACGAGCGCGGAGCGGCGCCGTTTCGTCACCGCGATGCTGGAGGTCAAACGCCGAGGTGAGTACGACGAGTTCGTCCGCAGACACATCGACTACTACGTCTCCGACGGCGACGGCGGACTCCGCGCGGCCCACATGGCGCCCTCGTTCCTGCCCTGGCACCGGTGCTTCCTGCTGGACCTGGAGCAGGCGCTGCGACGCGTGGACTCCGGGGTGAGCGTGCCGTACTGGGACTGGACGCGGGACCGTACGCCGACTTCGGCGCCGTGGACCAAGGACCTGCTCGGTGGCAACGGGCGCCGCTCGGACCGCCAGGTCATGACCGGCCCCTTCGCCCACGCGCACGGTAAGTGGACGATCAAGGAGGGGGTGACCGACGGGACCTTCCTCACGCGGGAGTTCGGCCGCCCGGCCAAGCCGATCCAGCTGCCCACGCGGGCCGCACTGAACACCGCCCTGAACGATCCCGTCTACGACGTGGCGCCCTACGACTCGACGACCGGGCGCGGCTTCCGGAACCGGCTGGAGGGCTGGGGACGCGGGACGGGGAACGCGACCTGGGAGAACCACAACCGCGTCCACCGCTGGGTCGGGGGCCACATGCTGGGCGGCGCCTCCGTCAACGACCCCGTCTTCTGGCTGCACCACGCCTTCGTCGACCTCCAGTGGACCCGCTGGCAGCAACGCCACCAGGGCGCCCGCTATCTGCCCGAGCGGCCCCCGGGACCACGCGATTCCCAGTACCGGCGCATCGTCGCCCGGCGCGAGAAGATGCCCCCGTGGGGCGTGACGCCGGAGTCGATGGAGGACCACAGCCACATCTACCGCTACGCGTAGCCACACGCGGCGGGAACGACGAGGCCCCGGCGGTGACTTCCCGCCGGGGCCTCGCGCGTGCTGCGCTCAGTTGCCGTAGCCGTGGGTCTCGTGGTGGCCGTGAGTCTCGTGGTGGCCGTGAGTCTCGTGGTGGCCGTGGGTCTCGTGGTGGCCGTGGGTCTTGTGGTGGTGCTGCTTGAGGTGGCCGCCGCCGTTCACGCAGGTGTTGCCGAAGGCCGGGTTCAGCAGACCGACGACGTTGATCGTGTTGCCGCACAGGTTGACCGGCACGTTGATCGGGGCCTGGATGACGTTGCCCGACAGGACACCGGGCGAGCCGACGGCCCCGCCCTGGGCGCCGGCGTCAGCCATGGCCATGCCGGCCCCGCTGAGGGCCACGGCACCCGTGCCCACGACGACTGCGGCGGCCTTCGCGATGCGAGACATCACGTTCTCCTTAGACTCGACGAGTGCGATGGCTCGGACGCGACCGCACTTCCCCTTCAACGCGTCCGTCCACACCTGGTCACGGGCGTTCACCAGGGGATCACTCTTCGAACAGGGGCCGGAAGAGCGGCTGTTCGTCCGGTTGGGGCCGGGCGGGCGAGGTCAGCCGAGGCGACGCAGCGGCGTGCCCGCCAGGAACGCCCGGATGTTCTCGACCGCCGCCCCGTAGTACGTCTCGTAGTTGGAACGCGACACATACCCGAGGTGCGGGGTGGCCAGCAGACGCGGGGCCGAGCGCATCGGATGACCGGCGGGCAGCGGTTCGGTGTCGAACACGTCGACGCCCGCCCCGGCGATGCGACCCGCGTGCAGCGCGGCCAGCAGGGCGTCCTGGTCGACGATCGCCGAGCGCGAGGTGTTGACGAGGAAGGCGGTCGGCTTGAGCAGAGCCAGTTCGGCGGCGCCCACGAGCCCCCTGGTGCGCTCACCGAGCGCGAGATGGACGGAGACGAAGTCGCTGCCCGCCAGCAGTTCCTCCTTGGAGGGCGAGAGCTCCACTCCCACCTCCTCGGCCCGTTCCGCGGTGAGGTTCTGGCTCCACGCGGCGACCCGCATGCCGAAGGCGAGGCCCACCCGGGCCACCTGGCCGCCGGTCTTGCCCAGCCCGAGCAGGCCGAGCCGACGGCCGTGCAGGTCGGTTCCGACGGTGCTCTGCCAGGGGCCGCCCGCCCGCAGGGCGTTGTTCTCCGTGACGATCCCCCGCGCGAGACCGAGCAGCAGGGCCCAGGTCAGCTCCACCGGGGGAGTCGAGGAACTCGGCGTGCCGCACACGGTCACCCCGTGCGCCTCGGCCGCGGCGTAGTCGATCACGGTGTTGCGCATCCCGGAGGCGATCAGCAGTCGCAGCCGGGGCAGCCGGGCGAACAAGGACGCCGGGAAGGAGACGCGTTCGCGCAGCGTGACGACGATGTCGAAGTCCGCGAGCGCGGCGGCCAGCGCGTCCTCGTCACCCAAGTGCCGGTCGAAGCAGATGACTTCCACGGCATCCGCGACGGATGACCAGTCGGCGATCCCGGTCGCGACGCTCTGATAGTCGTCCAGCACGGCACAGCGAAGACGCATGGCGGGTCCCTTCCAGGCTCAGCGGGACCCTACCCGAGCGGCGACCGGGGGAGCCTGGCGGACCGTGACGCAGACCGCGGGGGGAAGCCGCGACGGTCACTCCCTCCCCATGGGAGTATCTGGGCACCATGAATGCGTCGCCGGCGGTACGGAGTCTGCGCGCCGCGGTGTTCGCCGTCCTGTGCGTGCTGCTGGCCGCCGGGGGGCATCTGCTCGCCACCGGGCAGGCGCCGCCGCTCTGGGCCGAGGGCGCGGGACTTCTCGCCGTCTTCGCCGCCGGCTGTCCCCTGGGCGGCCGCGAACGTTCCCTGTCCGGCATCGGCGGCGCCATGCTCGTCGCGCAGGCCGGACTCCACCTCGGCTTCGAGGCCGCCAGGCCGCGCATGGCGATGAACATGCCCGGGATGCACATGGCGTCTCCGTCCGCCCACGCCCTGACCCCCCACGCCACGGCCGCGCATGTCGCCGCCGCTCTGCTGGCGACCTGGTGGCTGCGGCGCGGCGAGGCCGCCCTGTGGTCCCTGCTGCGCCGGGCCGTGTCGTTCGTGCCGGGCCTCGCCGCCTGGTGGAGGACGAGGGCGGGAGCGCGTCCGGTACAGCCGTACGGCGATGCCGCGGGCCGGACACCGGCCGCGCCGTGGCCGCTCGGCCGGGCGCTGCTGCGTCACGCCGTCTCGCGCCGGGGACCGCCGGCAGGGCTCGCTCCCACGCCCTGACCACGTTTCCCCTCAGTACGGAGTTTCCAGATGTCCCCGATCAGCACCGCCCTGCGCCGCACCGGCACCGTCGCCGCCCTCGTCACCGCGGGAGTCCTGACCGCCGCGGGCGCGGCCTTCGCGCATGTGACGGTCCACCCCGAGAGCTACGCCAAGGGAGCCACGGACGGTCTCCTGAGCTTCCGTGTCCCCAACGAGGAGGACACCGCCAGCACCACCAAGGTGCAGATCTTCCTTCCCACCGATCACCCCGTCCTGGGCGTCCTGGTCACCCCGCAGGCGGGATGGACCGCGAAGGCGACGACCATCAAGCTGAAGAAGCCCGTCAAGACGGACGACGGCACGATCACCGACGCCGTCTCCGAGATCACCTGGACCGGAGGCCGGATCCGCCACGGCGAGTTCCAGGACTTCCAGGTCGCCTTCGGCCAGCTCCCCGACGACGTCGCCCAGTTGACCTTCAAGACCCTCCAGACCTACTCGGACGGCAAGGTGGTCCGCTGGATCGAGCAGTCGCAGAAGGGTGAGGACGAGCCGGAGAGCCCGGCCCCGGCTCTCACCCTTACTGCCAAGGGTGCGGCAGAGGCGCCCGCCTCGGCCGGCACCGGGGCCTCCGGCTCAGGCTCGTCCTCGTCCTCGGCCGCCGGGGAATCGACCGCGAGCGGCAAGAGCGACGACTCCACCGCGCGCGCCCTGGGTACCGCGGGTCTCATCGTCGGAGCCCTCGGCCTGCTCGCGGCCGCCTTCGCCGTCGTACGCGTCCGGAGCGCCCGCTCCTAGCCCCCGTCAGGATCGTCGCCCCGTCGACTCCCGTCGGCGGGGCGGCCGATTCTCATGTCCTCGATCGTCATCGCACGGCTCACCGTGCGCGATGCCGAGGAGGGACCCTTCCCGGTGACCCGGTGACCCGGTGACCCGGTGACCCGGTGACCCGGTGACCCGGTGACCCGGTGACCCGGTGACCCGGTGACCCGGTGACCCGGTGACCCGGGTGCCGTTGCGTCAGGCCTGCGGCGGTGTCTTCTTCCTGCCGATGAGGACCACCGCGGCGCCGCCGATCATGACGAGGGCGATGGCCGCGCCAGCGATGACCGGGGTCGGTCCGGAGCCGCCCGTCTCGGCGAGGTCGGTGCCACCGCTGGACCCGCCCACCGACGCCGGGCTCGGCTCGCTGAGCGTCTGGGCCGAGAGGCCGCTCGTGCCGCCCTGGGTCTTGCAGTCCAGTACGCCCTTGAACCGCTTCCCGCCGCCGTCCGTGCCGCCGATCGTGAAGTCGTACGCCTGGTCTTCCTGCAACGGGATCGTGAGCGTCTCGGATATGCCCGCGGCGACGGTGTGCTCGACGCCCATCAGCTCGAACGTGAACGCCTCGTCACCCTTGTTCGCGGCCGTGATGTCGACGCCGCTCTTGGCGCAGTCCTTCCGGGCGGACAGGGCGGGTATCGCGCCCTTCGCGGCCCAGTTCGCGGTGGCGACGGCGGAGACGGTGGACTCGCTGGAGCCCGCGAGGATCTGCGTCTGGCTGCGGCTCTCCGAGGTGAAGGCACGGCCGACCGGCACTGTCGTGGAGGCCTGCACGGTGAGGGCGGTGGAACCGTCCGCACCGTCCTTCGGCACGTCGAAGTAGAGCCGGCCGCCGTTCGTCGCGGAGGTGACCGCCTTGCCGTCCTTGTCGACGACCTTCACACCGCCTGCGGCGATGTCGGTGGGCGGGGTCACCGTCACGCTGCCCGCATTGGTGTGCACTGTGACCGGGCCGAGCCGCTCACCCGGGTGGCCGGACACCGCCGCCGGGGTGAGCGTCAGCGAGGCCTCGGGCTCCGCCAGGTCTCGCGCGTTCTTCTGCAGATAGTCCGCGAGCTTCTCCGCCCGCGGGTCCGCCGCGTCCACGTCGGCGCCGTCCGAGTACCGCCAGATCGCCACCTGGGTGCCGGCCGCCGCGTCCTGCTCGGTGAGTCCGGTGACACCGGCCTTCTCCGCCAGCGCCGCCAGGTCGTTCACCTGCGGATAGGAGTTCTCGAGGATCCAGCGGATCCTGCCCGCGTCCTTGTTGCCGCTCAGCGACGTGGCGCTCCAGGAGGTCTCCTGATATCTGGCGTCCCGCTGGGTCGGGTTGTGGAGGTCGATGCAATAGGTCTGCAACATGCCGCCGTTCTCGACGGACATCTCGAACAGGCCGGCCGAGACCCACGAATCCTCGCCGTTCTCGTGAATGACCGCCGAGCCGTATGTCTTCAGGTCTCCTATGGCGGCGGTCGCTCCGCCCTCGTTCTGCGGGATCTCGTCGGCGGTGGCCGTACCGGCCGCGGAGATCGTCCCCGCGGCGGCGAGCCCCCACACCAAGGCCGCGGCGGCGAGACGGGCTGCTGCCCCTCGCCCACGCACGGACAACAGAGAGAACGCAGAAGACACAGAATTCCCCTTCGCGCAGGACCCTTTGACATGGGGGACGGTCCCGCCAGCAGAATCAGAAGCCCCGAAAGCTGTGTTCGGCATCCTAAAGAAGCCCCGCATCGCTCCCCCCGGTCATGTCATCCGATAACCGATCTGACTCGGAATCGTTATCGCGATCACGTCCATGAGCTGCACCTATCGACAAATCCACGTGGGTTGTTCCGCGTGTATTTGTCGATAAGCCGCAGTTCGGTCAGATGGTGGCTCTCTCTGACATCACGTCACTCCGGCCGGTTCCGGACGTGGTTGGGAGACGCTCTCGGGCGGCGCGTCCGGGGCCGATTCCCAACTGGGCTCGGGGCGCTGCGAGACAGCCGGCTCGCCCTCCTTGGCCGGACGCCGGAAGGCCGATGTACCGCGGGAGAGGTCGTGGCCGATCGCCACCGCGTCGATGTCCGCCGACGTCCAGCTCTGCCCGTCGCGGGTCTCGGTGCGCACCTTCAGCCTGCCCTGCACGATGACGGGATCGCCCACCGACACCGAGGCCCCCACGTTCGTGGCGAGCGCTCGATTGGCCCACACCGTGAAGAAGTTGGTGTGCCCGTCCGTCCACCCGTTCTTCTCGCGGTCCCAGTACCGCGAGGTCACCGCCAGCCGGAACCGCGCCGACGCGCCGTTCGCCAGGTCCCGGTACACGGGCCGTGTCGCCACGTTGCCCACCGCGCACACCATCGTCTCGTTCATCGTGAATCCCTCCCGTGCGGATACGTCTGCCGCGGCGATCGCATGCGCTGCGATCGCCGCGGATTCAGACTGCCTCCGCCGGGCCGGGCCCGCTCGGCGCTGTGGGCCGCCGCGCAGTTGTGGAAAAACGCGTCACCCGACCGGGGTACCCACCGTCGCCGTCCCCGCTGTCGCCGTCCCCGTGACCCGCCCGTACTGCTCCCGCACCTCGCGGTAGCGCAGCAACTCCGCGGCCACAGGATCCAGCACCCGGGCCCGCCCGCATCCTGCGGCCGCCTCGCGCAATCGTCTTTCCGCCTCAAGGCCGTAGCGCCTGGCCGGCCCGCGGGCCGCCATTTTGCCGGCCCACTCGACGGCCGGCCCACCGACGATGCCCGACACCATCAGCAGCACCGGAACGCCGAGATTCGGCGACATGACGCCGATGATCTGGCCCACCAGCCAGAGCCCGCCGATGACCTGGACGATCGTCATCGCGGCCTGCGCCAGCACCGCGACGGGCCACCAGCCCGGCCTCGGCGGCCGTCCCGCCGGTGCCGTCGCGCGTGCCGCCATGTCGTCCAGCGCCTCGGGCAGCCCCTGCGCGCCCCGTACGGCGGCTTCGCGCACCGCCTGCGCCCAGGGCGCGGGAAGCCCGTACGCCGCCCGCTCGGCGACCGTCCGCACCGCCTGCTCCACCCGCTGACGCGCGGTGGCCTCCTCGTCCGCCGGAGCGCGCACGGGCAGACGCCCGGTCGGGGGTTCGCGACGCTCCAGATACCAGCGCCACAGCCGCAGCCACGGCGTGCCGCAGGCGCGGTTGGCGTTGCGGCGCCAGGACCGCTCGGCGGCCTCGCCCGTGGCCACGGCACCGACCGCGTCCGCGAGCCGGTCCGCGAACTCGTCCCGCGCCTCCTCGCTCAGCCCGACCCGCCGCCCCGTCGCGTAGACAGGCCTCAGCCGGGCCGCGGCCGCGTCGAGATCGGCCGAGATCCGCCGCGCGGCGGCCCCGCGTTCCGCCACGAACTGGCCGAGACACTCCCGCAGTTCGGGGATCCCTGCCCCGGTGAGAGCGGACAGCGAGAGGACCGTCGCGCCCGGTTCGCCGTACTCGCCGAGCGCGATGCCGTCCTCGTCGAGCAGCCGCCGCAGATCGTCGAGCACCTGGTCCGCGGCTTCTCCCGGGAGCCGGTCCACCTGGTTCAGGACCACGAAGGTGACCTCCGCGTGCCCGGCCAGGGGCCGGAGATAGCGCTCATGGAGCACGGCGTCCGCGTACTTCTCCGGATCCACCACCCAGATGACCGCGTCGACGAGCGCCAGGACGCGGTCCACCTGCTCGCGGTGCTGGACGGCCGCCGAGTCGTGGTCGGGCAGGTCGACCAGGACCAGGCCGCGAAGCTGCGCCTCCGCCTCCGCGCTCTGAAGCGGGCGTCTGCGCAGCCGCCCCGGGATGCCGAGCCGGTCGATGAGCGTGGCCGCGCCGTCGCTCCAGGTGCAGGCGATGGGCGCCGAGGTCGTCGGCCTGCGGACGCCGGTCTCCGAGATGGCCACGCCCGCCAGTGCGTTGAAGAGCTGCGACTTGCCGCTGCCCGTGGCCCCGGCGATGGCGACGACGGTGTGCTCCCCGGAGAGTCTGCGGCGGGCCGCCGCCTCGTCCAGGACCCGGCCCGCCTCGGAGAGCGTGCCGCTGTCGAGCCGGGCACGGGAGAGGCCGACCAGCTCGCGGAGCGCGTCCAGACGCGAGCGCAGCGGTGCGTCGTACGCGAGCGGGGCCGGCACCGCAGGGATGGCGGCCTTGGCCGCCACCGACGGTGTCTGGTACCGGGCGGCGGCCGCCTCGGTCACACGTCGCGCGATGAGGCCGTCGTCCCAGACGGGGCCGTCCTCGGCTCGTGCCGGGTCGTCGGTCTCCCCGCGCGCGTGGGGCTCCGCGCCGGGCGCCTCCCGCGGGGCGCCCTGTCCGGCCGTACCGTCGCTCCGCGCGGCCTTGCCGCTCCCGTTCCGCTCACCGCCCCCTCCGGCGTCCCCAGGGCCGCCCCTGGCGCCCTCCAGGGGCCTGGCTCCGGAACGGGCGGCCGCGGCCGCAGAGTTCTCCGGGCGGTTGCTGTAGACGCTCCCGGTGGTCCCGGTAGCTCCATCGCGGCCGTCGCGGCCGTCACGGCGGTTGCTGTCGTCGCCGTGCGCGAGGCCCGAGGTGCCTGATACGTCCGAGGTGCCTGAGGCGTCCGAGGTGTTTGAGGCGTCCGAGATGCTTGAGGTGCCCGGAACGCCTGCCCCGGAAGGGGCGTCGTCACCGGTCCCGTCCTCGGAGTGTCCCTCCGCGGAACGGCCCTCTTCTGGACGTCCGTCTCCGGGGCGTCCGTCCCCGGGACGTCCGTCCCCGGGGCGATCGGCTTGATCCGTGTGGTCAGTGACGGCAGTCACCGCGGTCACCTCTCCTTCTGCAGTACGGACAGCGCGGCGATGAGTTCGGCCTGGGGTTCCGGATGGACGTCGAGCGCTTCGAGGGGTGCGAGACGGCGCTCGCGTTCGGTCTGCAATGCCTTGTCGACGAGGTCCGTGAGCAGCCGGCCGCCCTTGTCGCGCAGTCGCAGCGCGCCGTGCGCCCCGATCCGCTCGGCCAGACCCTCGCCCGCGCTGCGCGCCCTGCGGCCGCCCAGGAGCGCGGTGGCGACCAGCGCGGCCACCACCGCGGAGTCAGGCGCGACACTCTTGTCGAGGTCGCGCACCTCGTCCTCGGCGTACTCCTCCAGGACGCGCCGCCAGCGCCGTACGGCCAGACCGATCCGGTGCTCGGCGCTCTCCAGGGCGGGATCTTGGCCCGTCAGCTCCGGCGCGCCCGAGGCCGGTTCGCGGCGCCAGGCGTCGTCCACGCGTTCGTCGGCGGCCGTGACGGAGCACAGCAGCAGGGCCGACAGGCTTTCCACGAGCGCGTCGAGCAGTTCCTCGGCGGTGCAGTCGAGGGGGTAGGCGCGCCAGCGCTTGAGAGCGTCCCCGGAGAGCACGGCCCCGGCCTGGAGACGCCCCTTGGCGCGCGTGTGCTCGCTGTCGTACGCCCCGTCGACAGCCGAGGTGAGCCGTGTCGCGGCGGCGTACTGCGCGGCCGTGGCACTGGCCAGTTCCGGCATCCGCGCCTTCAGGGAGTCGAGGACACCGTAGGCGGTACGGGCCATGGTCCCGTGGCGTGCTCCCGGGTCCTGGACCTGGTGAGTGAGCCATGCACGCAGCGGTGCGACGGCCGTGGCCGGCAGCAGTCCGCCGCCCCAGGCCGACTCGGGCAGTTCGGGCACGGTGAAGCGGGGCGCCTCGCCGAGTCCGGCCTTCGCCAGCAGCGCGCCGTACTGCCGCGAGACCTCGGACACCACCTGGTGCGGCACCCGGTCCAGGACCGTCACCAGGGTCGCCTTCTGCTCCTTGGCGGTACGCAGCAGATGCCACGGCACGGCGTCGGCGTACCGCGCCGCCGTCGTCACCATCACCCAGATGTCGGCCGCGCAGATCAGTTCGGCGGCCAGCACCCGGTTGTCGGCCACCAGGGAGTCGACGTCGGGCGCGTCGAGGAGGGCGAGGCCGCGGGGAAGCGTGTCGGCGGTCTCGATACGCAGCACCCGCTCCCCGCGTTCGGTGAGGGCGGGAAGATCGTCGCCGGGTTCCTGATGGGGCATCCACACGCGCGTGAGCTGGGGCAGCACGCGCATGCCGCTGAACCAGTGATGGTCCTCCGGATGGCACACGAGTACCGGTGTACGGGTCGTCGGGCGCAGTACGCCCGCTTCGCTGACCCGGCGCCCCACAAGGGAGTTGACGAGGGTCGACTTACCGGCACCGGTGGACCCTCCGATGACGGCGAGAAGGGGTGCTTCGGGTTCTCTCAACCTGGGCACCAAATAGTCGTCGAGCTGTGCGAGCAGTTCGTCGCGGTTGGCACGCGCGCGTGGAGCCCCTGCCAGGGGCAGCGGAAAGCGTGCGGCGGCGACACGGTCGCGCAGGGCGGAAAGTGCGTCGAGCAGCTGAGGCCGTACGTCCAAGGTCACCACATGCGAAGAATGCCCAATTTTGGAGTCTTTCTGAAGCATATGGGTATGTCTGCGCGCCGACAGGACACAGGGGGCGGAAGGGATGACTGGGGCGCAGGCATAACGAGTGCACAACACCCGATGCGCGAGACGCCAAAAGCGGTGCACGATTCGTACCCGCCTGCGATTATCAGGACCGCTTCACTGAACCTCCACATCGAGCCACGGAGGCGAAGTATGAGGGGCAGGGATGCGGGAGCCCTATCCTTGTCCCCGGCAAGGTCACGGATCCGCCCACACCCGGGCACCAGGACACAGGCCGACACACCCGGCCCCCGTAGCTCAGTGGATAGAGCAGGCGCCTTCTAAGCGCTTGGCCGCAGGTTCGAGTCCTGCCGGGGGCGCCAGTCTCCGCCCTCCCGTTGGGGAGGGCTTTTTGCTGGTCGGAGTACGTTTCACTCGATGCAGCGAAGCCCCGAACACTTCCCCGATGATCAAGGGAAGGGTCCGGGGCTGTCCGGTCGTCACCGGGTTTTCGCGGGTGGCCCTGTCGAATACGTGTCGAAGTTTTCGGCGCGGAGCCTCAGCCCGCGTCGGGCGACTCGGGAAGATCCCCGGCGGCTTCGAGGCGCTTTTTCAAGTCAGGGAGCTGTCCCTCCACGCATCGCGCGTAGGTCGCCAGGAGCACCGGGACGCTGTTGCCGGCCCAGTCCGCCACCTGGGCGGGCGGGATCCCGTCGTTGAGCCACTTGGTCAGACGCGTGTGCCGGTTGTCGTAGACCCGCCTTCCCGTGGGCGAGTCGAAGACGTGCGGGGGTAGGACGGCCTTCCGCGCGCCGCGCCAAGCCCGCCGGATGACGGAACCGGCGAGGATGCCGCCCGTTTCCCCCTGGAACAGCAGATCCCCGGGCTTCAGCCGCTCCTCCTCGATGTGCTCCCGAAGAACGCGCGTCAGTGCGGGATGCCCCGGCGCGGTGCGGGTCTCGCCCTCGGCGCGCCCCTTCAGATCGCGTTCCTCATGGATCTCCCCGGTGTCGGTCCACTGCTTGCCGACCTCAGGGGTCGCCGTGTGGATCAACAGTTCGCACCACTGGTCGGCGGCACCGGGCCCGGGGAGCGTGACATCCTGCACGCGCATGGCCACCGCTTCCTCCGGCCGCAGACCGCAGTAGTACAGCGTCGCGAAGAACGCGTGCAGCCGCTTTCCACCACGGGGCCGGCGCCGGATCCAGTCGAGGAGCGCCGCCGCCTGGTCCGCTTTCATCAGGGACCGCTTGTCCACGGCGTTGCTGGTCCTGGTGACGGCCGTCGACTCCTTGCCCTTGGGGAGCGGATTGACCCGCAGGACGCGCCGCCGGACCGCGTGCTTCATGACGACGTTGAGGATCCGGCGGTGACGCTTCCTGGACCAGGCCGCCGCCTGCCTGCCGTCGAGCCGCGTGTCGACGGCCCGCAGGACCCCATCGACTCTCTCCGCCTCCTCCCAGGCCGAGACTGGCAGTGAGTTGCGCTCCACCCACCTGAGGATGGCCACCACGTCCCGCGGGGCGTCCGCACGGCGTGTCGCGTTGAACGCCCATTCGCGTAACGCGGTCCGTACGGCCACCGGGGCGAACTGGGTCGGCTGGGCCCGCAGCAGCGCGACAGTGACCGCCGTCAGGGTCTTGGCGGTGTTCTTACGGCTGTTGCCCCCGAGCTCCGGCCAGCGGGCATCCACGTACGCGACGGCGAACGCGTACCGGCTCATGGCAGCCGACTTGGAGCGGTGGGACACCGGCAGCCCGGTGGCGATGACGAAGGCCTCGCCCTTGCCCGTCGCCCGGATGAGTTCGGAGCGGAAGCCCTCGGCGAGCGCGACAGTGCCGAAAGGCTCGCGGCGATGCTTGCCCGCCACCACCCAACGCACGGTGTACGTGGTCTTCCTGGCGCCCTTGTACGTGAGGATCTTGTAGATCTTGACGTTGTAAGTGGTCTCCATCAGGCGGCGTCCTCACGGTCGTCGAGCCAGTGATCGAGATCGCTCCGCCGGATCCTGAGGTCGCCGTTCGGGAGCTTGATGCAGCGCGGCGCACGCCGCTTGGCCCGCCAGTCGTAGAAGGTCGAGCGCGAGACGCTCAGTTCCTCGCAGACCTCGACGAGGGTGAGCATGTTGCGTGCCCGGACGGCCGTGGTCATGCCGCGCTCCTTTCGTCGAGCACGGCTTCACGGGCTGTCTCGCGGTTGGCTTGGAGATCGCGCGCGATGGTCGCGGCGAGGGCCGCCTCGCCCGGGGTGTGGCCGTGGCCGGCGTACTGCCAGTCGGTCAGGACGAGGACGGTGTCCGGCTCGCGGTCGTTGAGGCCGAGGACGGAGGCCTCCTGCGCGGCGCGATAGTCGGCGCGTTCCTGGCGGAGGGCGCCGAGGGTGGTGGAGTAGCTGCGCGACTTGGACGAGAAGTGCCCGCGGAAGCCGAGCATGTGCGCCCAGGCCCAGAGACGCCGGTCCGGATAGAGGCCGTCCAGGTCGCGGCACGCGGTGATGAGCCGCCGGGTGTGGTCGGGCACGCCGTGACGGTCGAGTTCGGCGAGTTCTCCGATGCGGCGATCAAGGGTTCCGGTGTTCTCGGCAGCCTTGGTGGCGTACTTGGCCACGTACGAGGCCACCGCCTGTTCGGTGATGTCGGACGCGTCACCGAACGCCTTGACCGGGCGGACGTCGAGCTGTTGGCCCCATTGGAACGTTCGGACGGGCTGGCCGTCGGCGGATGGAACCGAGACGGACGTGTACGCGTGCGCGGCGGCGGCACGTATCGCGTCCGTGAGCAGGTTGACCGTTGCCCAGGCGGGCGGCGGTGTCCCGGGCCCCTCGGGGCCGTCGAGGCGTACGACGGCGTGGAAGTGCAGAGCCCCGCGCTTCTGGAACTCGGCCACCTTGCCGTACGAGACGCGCAGGTGGTCGGCGAGCTCCCGACGGGCCAAGCCGGCCCGGGTGGCGAGTTCGCGGCGGAGTCGGGTCGTGAAGCGCTGCCAGAGCTGTCCGGCGTGGTTGTTGAACAGCACGGCGCCCGCGTAGTCGTAGGCCTCCGGATCGAGGGCGGTGCCCAGCTCCGGGGCGTCGGACGGGTGCTGGGCGCCACAGCGGCAGCCGCTGCCATGGTCGGGCCGATTGTGGACCGGGCCGAACGAGGGAGCCGTGAGGGTGGCGAAGACGCGCGGGTGGTCGCGGACGGTGGCGGGGATGTTCCGGCGGTCGTCCCCGGCGAGGCCGGCGCGGATGAGGTGGTAGGTGTCGCCCGAGTACGTCCAGGCGCACGAGGGGCAGCGGGAGGCGCGGCGGTTGCCGCAGGCGAGGCGGAGGCGTCCGCCGGGTTCGTTCTCGGTGGAGTAGTGGTGCAGGGTCTCGCCGGTGGTCTTGTCCTTGGCGAGAGTCCAGCCGGTCAGGTGGATCGGGTCGGAGCAGCCGCCGGTGCGGCGGATCTGGTCCTCCCAGCGGGAGTAGTCGGAGGCCGAGGCCACTCGGAGGATGTCTCCGAGCGTGATCGGGTCGAGCGTTGGGGCGGACTGCGTGGGCGCCTTCTGTGTCGCGGATGAGGCCCGGTGGGCCATGCTGGGGGTTCCTTCCGGTTGCGAGATCGGACAGGGACGGCTCCCGGGCGGCGGATGCTTGGCGGTATCGAGGCCGCCCGGGGGCCGACTAGCGACGCTTGGCGTCGGAGGCGAGCAGGGAGCGCAGGACGACGGCGCAGACCGCGACAGACGCGCCGGTGACGGCGACCGCCAGGAGCAGCGAGACCAGGACGGCGCCGACGATCAGGACCACGGCTGTGCCGGCGCCCACGAGCGCGAGCGCGGAGCCGGGGGTGAGCGCGACGGCCGGTCGGGCCGCAGCTATCGGGGTCGGTGGCGGGGCCAGGGTGCCCGGGACGACGGCGGTCGGCTGGATGGTGGCGGGCCGATGGGACAGGCCGGTGGGCTGGGGCATGACCGGGATCTTGGGTCGGAGCATGGGCGGTTCACCTTTCACGGCTACTTGATGGCGGTATCGATGACGGGCGCCAAGACGCTGTCGGCGAGGAGGAAGCCGCCGAGGAGCAGCACGGCGATGAGCCACCAGGGCGGGCGGACGAGCTTCACGCCGAGGTAGCCGACGGCGAGGAGGGCGAACCAGAGCGGAACCTGCACGGTGGTCTCCTAGCGGACGCGGCAGCGGTGGGTGCGGGCGGCGAGTTGGGCGGCGGACTGGCTGGAGTAGTCGGCCGACCAGCCGCAGCGGTCGGCGGTGCAGACGGCGGCGTGCACGGTCCGGCCGTTGCGGTCGCGGTGCGTGCCGATCTGCACGGGGCCGATCCGCATCACGGAGTGGAAGTTGTCGCGAGCGGGCATCGGGTGTCTCCTCCCAGGTCGGGTCAGGCCAGGTGGGCGGCGATGGCGTCGGCGAGGTGGGGAGGGACGCCGAGGCGGGAACGAAGGGTGTCGGTGTCGATCGGGGAGCCGGTACGGGCGCGGTACTCGTCGGCGACCTTGCGGGCGTGGTCGATCAGGACGGCGGGGACCGGGGGAGTGGGCGTCGCGGCCAGCACGGGCGTAGGCGCCGGAGCCGGAGCCGGAGCCGGAGAGGGGGAGGGGACGGGAGCCGTACCCGGCTCGCGTCCGACTTCTGGCGGCTGGGTCTCGGGATCCGATGACTGCGGGACGAGGGCCAGTGGAACCGGCTCGGGCTCCAACTCCGGTTCCGTAGCCGACGAGTGAGCGAGGAGCGTCCCTCCCAGGAAGGCGAGCGCGGGCCACCCGGCGATGCCGAGGCGGAGCAGAGCCGGCGGGTCGGTCAGATCGAGGAATCCGGCTGTGGCTACATTGGCGCCGAGCGAGGCGAACAGGGCGATCAGGACCCAGCACCACGCCAGCCGGGACGGGCCATCACTGCGCAGGCGCCGCCAGGCCGCGACCAGGAGCAGATCGACGCTGACCGGGTAGGCCCAGGCCTTCCAGCCGTTCTGCCCGGCAGCGGAGGCCAGGTCGTGCAGATGGGCGAAGGACAGGGCACCGGCGATCACGGCTTGGATCAGTACCGCGTCGACTCGGAGACCGTGACGGGCTCCCATCAGGAGTCCTCATCCGGGTAGGCGGGGCCGTCCTCTGGGTCGTAGTCGGACGGGAACATGCCGGGCGGCGGCTCGGGTAACGAGACAGCGAGGGACGGGCTGACTGCTTCCACGAAGTCGAGATCGGCACCGTCCACGTCGGCGTACAAGGCGAGTTGGCCTAGGAGGAGCACGGTCCGGGCGAAGTCCTCGCAGTTCGGGCACATCTTGGAGGTTCTCCCTTCAACAGGCATCGCAGGGGTAGGGACTTGGCGCGAAGGCGGTCGCGCCGACCGAGGGAATGGCGAGAGATCAGGCGGTAGCCGGAGCAGGCTTGGCCGAGGGCACGGGAGTGGCGGAGGGCCCGGAGAGAGCAGGCCGGAAGGGCTCCAGCTCGGGCAGCTCCGGGGTCCGGTCGGCGTACCGGTTGCAGATGTTCACGGCTTGGCGGAGCGACGTGCGCGGGGCACGGATGCGGTGCCAGCCGCCGCTGGAGTCGCCGGCGATGGCGATCCCCCGCATCTCCGCCGGGATCTGGATGGCGGCGAGGACGGCGTCCGGCGAGATGTCGCCGAAGGCCATGTTGGCGGATGTCTCGTCGTTGACGCGGTGGGCGGTGCGGCCGGTGAGCTGGGCGCGAAGCATCGTGATGCCCTTGCCGAGTTCGGAGCCGAAGCGCTGCCCGCAGATTTCGAGGTAGATGCCGGCCGCACGGCCGAGCTGGGCGAGGCGGACCAGAGCGGTGATGATGCGGTCCCGCCGCCTCTCCTCCTCCTTGTTGGCGTACAGGGCGAGTTCGGCCACCTCGTCGACCAGGACGACGACCGGTGTCGGACGCAACTCGTCGGGCAGGTCCCAGATATCGGCGGCGATCTCCGCGTCCGGTACGGCAGCGGTGATCCGCTGTTGGGTCCGGATGAGCCGATAGACCTCCCCCATCCGGGCCACAAGCGCGTCGAGCAGTTCCGCGGCGGCGTCGGGACTGTCGGCCAGTGCTGAGAACCTGCGGGCGAGCGGAAACAGCTCGCCCCCTTGCTTGCAGTCGATGCCGACGAGGGCGACGTCCATCGGGGCGAGTCCAGCGACCAGGTTGCGCTGGTAGACGGACTTGCCGGACTCCGTGGCGCCGAGGGTGAGGGCGTGGGGTATCGCCCGGTAGTCGCGGTAGTGCACCGAGCCGTCCTCCCGGAGGGCGACGGGGACCCGCATGATCCGGGTCTTGGTCTCGGCGGGCATCTGCACCCGCTTGAGCACGTCGTAGCCCGTCATCCGGACTTCGACGACACCGGAGCGCAACTCGCGTGAGGTCACGCCGTACATCGAGAACGAGTGCCGGAGCCGGTCCGAGGCGGCGGCGATGTCGAAAGCGTCCTGGCCGGGACGGAGTTTGAGCCGCAGGACCAGGCCGGTACGCGTGGGCCGCAGCCGCAGGATGCGAGGCGAACGGGCGTCCGGCATCGGCCGGTTGGCGGCCCGCGCCAGAGCGAGACGCCACCGCGCGGGCGGGACGGTGAGCCCGCATGCGTCCATGACCGTGCGGTATCGGATCAGGACTCGCAGCGCGGCCAGGGTGACCCCGAAGGCCAGCCAGTACCAGGCGGGACGCCGCCACCGCAGGAGACCCGCGGTGGCGACGACCAGCACCAGAGCGACCGTGAACCCGGTCATGATCAGGCCGCCTTCGACCCTGCACCGGCCTCAGTGGCGCCGGCGATGGCCAGCGAGGTGACCGCCACCGCGCGGAAGGCGATGCCGTGCCGCTTCTGGCCGTTGAAGTCGTTCTCCCAGGGCCGGGCGATCAGGCCGGTGAGCGCGACCGGCGTGCCCATGGCCAGCTCGCCGGTGATCCCGGGCTCCGGGACGGTGACGGAAAGGATCTCCACCTCGTCGTTCGCCGCGAACATCACGTCGACCGTCATGAGCTTCACTCCGGTCTCGGCGTCGGTGGCGATCTCACCGGTACGACGGTCACGCACCTTGACCTGCGGGGTCTTGGCGACCATCACGATCGCGGTGGAGGTGTCGACGGGAATCTGACGCACAGCAGTCACTCCTCTGTAGGTGCTGAACTCTGTCACTCATGTATATGAGTGACATGAAGAAGAGTGCATCACTCCTGTACATGAGTCAACCCGCCGCGAAGAAGAACTCGCGACGGGTTGAGGGGAGTTGAGTTGGCGTCAGTCTTCGGCGGGAATGCGGTACTCGAAAACGAACTGGTCAGCGGCCATGAGCGTGTCGCACACCTCGACCACGAGCCCCGCGGTTGTACGAGCCTCACGGATCAGGTGAATCACGGGCGCACCCGGGCTCAGCGCCAGTTCCGAGGCCTCCGCCTTCGAGGCCGGCCGCGCCTGCAACGTCTCTACGTACTCAGCGAACTCGTGCCCATGGTCTTCGAGTCGGGCGTAGATGCCACCGCCGCCGGGGTTCTCGGCGAACAGTTCGGGGATGTCCTTCACGACGTCCCAGGGAAGGTAGGAGGCGGCGACCTCGACCGGTGTGCCGTTGCGGAAGTAGAGGCGGCGACGGGCCAGGACCTGCGTGCCGACGGGGACGCCCAGGCGCCGGGCGGCATCCTCGGGTGCGTCAGTGGGGCCGATGTAGAGGACGCTGACCTTGGCTGTGGCGCCGGACTGGGCGGACTCCGCGAGGTAGGCCGCCTGGCCGCCCTGTCGGAGCGAGCGTCGGAAACGGTCGGAGGAGCGGTGCCGTACCGGAGGCCGGTCCTTCACGATCGAGCCCTTGCCGTGCCGGGTCTCGACCAGCCCGCTCGCCCGTACCTCGACCATGGCCTTACGGATCGTGCCGCCGGAAACGCCGTAGCGGTCCACCAGTTCGGATTCACTCGGCACCATGTCACCGGGCTTGAGAATCCCCGCCCGAATCTGCTGCACGATCTCTTCCGCGATCTGCACGTACCGAGGCCCGGACGCGCCCCCTCCAGCAGCAGTTCCCATAGTCCTTCCCCGCCTCCTAAGCTCCTCTACATGAGTCAATCACAGGAAGCGACACCGTCCCCCCTGCACTCCGTGTCCGTAGCGGGAGTAGTGGTGCGTGAGGACGGCCGCCTCCTGGCGATCCGCCGCGCCGACAACGGCACCTGGGAGCTCCCGGGCGGCATCCTCGAACTCGACGAGACCCCCGAGGCCGGCGTCGCCCGCGAGGTCCTGGAGGAGACAGGCATCCATGTCGAGGTGGACGAACTCACCGGCGTCTACAAGAACATGACCCGCGGAGTCGTCGCCCTGGTCTTCCGCTGCAAGCCCTCCGGCGGCACCGAGCGCACCTCCAACGAGTCCGTGGCGGTCTCGTGGCTCACGCCGGACGAGGTCGGCGAGCGCATGTCGGAGGCTTTCGCCGTCAGGCTCTTGGACGCCTTGGACGGGAACGGGCCCCACGTGCGGAGCCATGACGGGCGGCGCCTCCTTCACCGCAACGGATGAAGTCCACACTGCCGGTCGAGAATGCGGGCAACACGGATGTCTGCCTGTTCATCGAACCGTATGGCGAAGACTTCTGGATGAAGCCCGGGGACGCCTTCGCGGTTGTACCTCTGAGCGAAAACAACGTGCAGTTCTCAGTGGTCGTTGCCAAGGACGTGTTCACGGTTTGGCTCTACCTGGACGGCGACCCCTACAACGCGTTACTCGACTACGAGGTGATCGGGGCCAACGGCGAGAAGCTCGCATGCGGCTACCAGCGACCGGCCGACTCCGACGGCGGCTGAGACCCGGAGCCCTGGCACCACTGGGTGCGACTGGCCTCACCCTCGCCTCTGTCGAGTCTCAGATGATGCTTGACGGGGCGGCGTCGGGTGATGCTTGACGTCTGCCCTAGACATCTCATGCCGCCGGTGGGCCACGTCGAGGCGGGAACGATCACGAAGCCGGGCCGCCTATGCCTCCCTGCGCGGTCGGGTGGTCGAGGGAGGCGGTAGCGTCCTCGGCATGCTGGACGGCTCTGATGTGTCGGTGGTGCTGAGGGGCGGGGCGCAGGCTCGCTCCCAGACCTGGGACTTCGTGCGCTGGTTCACCGATGCATGGATGGGTTGCCCTCTGCGAGTGGAAGACGGTTGCGCCGAAGCCGAGTTGGCGGCTGCGGAGGCTGAGCTGGGCTTCGAGCTTCCGGCTGCCTTGCGTGAGGGTTTTGAGCTCTTCGGCCGACGGGACGACCTGACTCGACAGCAGGACCCTCTAGTCCGGCCGTCCGGGCTCTATGTCGATGAGGCCTTGAGCGGCGTTCTGGTCTTCCGGCGAGAGAACCAGGACTGCGCGTGCTGGGGGATTCCGCTGGAGGAAATCGAGCAGGACGATCCGCCGGTGGTCGTGGAATCGCGCGAGGGTTGGATTCCCTTCTTCGATCGAATGTCCTTGGCCTGGGTGGAACTCGTGCTGAGCGAGTCGCTCTTCGGACCGGACAGCCTCTACGACGCCTGCGAGCTCCCGGACACGCTGGTGCCGAACCTCCAGGCTCGCTATGCGCGGGTGGACCTGCCTGACCATCCCATGTGGGCGAGCAAGGACGACTCACCGGTGCGCTGGTATGCGGCTCCCGGCCGACTCGTGCGCCGGGACGGCATCGAGGACCAGTCCTGGATTCACGCGCGTGGACGTACGCCCGCCGATCTCGAAACCATTCGTGCAGAGCTCCCCGGGCCGTGGGTCTGCTGACCCGAAGCCGAGGCAAGCGGTGTCAACCATCAGGTGAAGCCACTGCGTCAAGCATCAACCGAGACCGCACAGCCTCACCCTCGCCTCAGCGGGATAAGACTTTCTCTACTTCATCAAGCCCCGGCTGCGCTCCGCTCCGCCGGGCGCGCTCCCGGCTCCGCTCCGCGCGACGCTCCTGCCTTCGGCCCGCTCCGCGCGGGCTGCGCCGACGCGCGCCCTGGGTTGGGTTGGCCGGCGGCAGGAGGTGAGAACACGTCGTGGCTGGGGCGGTCGGCTCCACGGCTTTAGAGGCCGTTCTCTTTCCGAACCTCGTGTGCGGATTCTGCTGGTCAGACGTGGGATTGCGGCTGCCGCGGGAGCCTCGACTCGTTGCTGATCGAGTTGCTGTGGGGGTGGCGGATGCCGTCGATGCGGGCTGTTCTGGAAACGCGGCGGAAGGCCGCAGCCGTGCGGGTGGAGGAGCTCGAAGCCGAACTCGAGCGGGTGCAGATGGACTTGGCGGACGCCGAAGAAGTCCTCAGGCGCCGGGCGATCGGCATCGAGCAGTATCTGGAGGCCTTGGCCGAAGAGGAACAGCCCGCCGAGACGGCCGTCGGTCCGTCTCGGAGGAAGCCGGTGGGACCGCGCCGTGCGGTGCCGCATCGGGAGAACGCGGCCGGACTCGAGGACCTGTCGGTGGACTACCAGGCGGTGATGGCAGCTGCGGTGGAGGCCGGAGGTGACGGGCTGGGTGCCCGGCGGGCGGCCGTGGTGCTGGGCTGGGACAGCGCCTCCGCCTCGCGGGTCGAGGGTGCGCGAGCACGGCTGAAGAGGTTGGTGGAGCGAGGCTGGCTGGTGGAGACGAAGCCCGGAAGGTTCATCCTGCCGACGGGGCAGCAGGCCGATGAGGTCGTGCGGCCAGGCGGCGGTTCATCAGGGCGATCATCGACCAGCGGATGACGGCTTCGCTTGTGTCGGTGCGTCGTTCGTAGTCCCGGACCAGGCGTCGGCTGCGCAGAAACCAGGCGGTTGGGTCGGCCGCGCGGCGAGGTGCTCACCATGAGGGCGAGTCCTGTTCCGCGCGGCCTCCCGCCGAACCGGACATGACGGTTTCCCGGTC
>NZ_JBEXGX010000044.1:0-58839 GCF_040607495.1 Streptomyces sp. NPDC005281
TCCAGTCACTCTGGCGGCGAGCCCACCAAGCACGCGCACAACGCTGCCACTACGCCACCCGCGACAAGCGAGATCGCGAGCCACGGCTGTAGTACTGGCGAGGAACTTACTAGAACATAAAGGGCAATTGATCTAGATCAAACGCCCTCTCAGAGATGAGTCCGAAAGCCTTGAAGATGAGTACGAGGACTCACGCGGCGGCGACGACGAGGAGCGACGATTTAGATCAACGCCGTCCAGCCGGGAGACCTTTCATGCTCAGCCGCACCGCCGATTTGCTGATGCCCGCCTTCGGGAGGCTGTCGGTGACCACGGACGCATCCGCCGAAGTCGAGCCCGGCAGCATCATCGCCGCCAATCACACCTCGCTCGCGGACCCCGCCATCGTGGCCGCCGCTCTGCACCGCCTCGGCATCGAACCGGTCATCATGGCGGCAGCAGGACTGTGGCGTATCCCCGTGCTCGGCCGGATCCTCGTCCGCGAAGGACACATCCCTGTGCACCGGGGCGGCCCGCGCGCCGCGGCCGCCCTGGATCTGGCGGCGCAAGCCCTCCAGCAGGGCCGCCATCTCCTCATCTACGCCGAAGGGGGCCTGCCCCGCCGCAAGGATTCCACGGAGGGCGCGCCCGGCGAGTTCCGCAGCGGCCTGGCCCGGCTCGCCGAGCTCACCGGCGCTCGTGTCGTACCGGTTGGCCAGGCCGGCGCCCGGCGGATGGTCTCGGGCGGTGTGGTCAAGCAGCTCGCCGGTCTTGCGACGGCACCGGTGCGCCGTCCTCATCTGCATGTCCATGTGGGCGCGCCGCTGGCGCTGTCCGGCGACCAAGCCGCGCGCACGGCAGGTGCCCGAGCAGCGGTGACGGCAGCCTGGCGGACGGCCACCGCACACCTCGGCGAGCCGGCCGGGCTTGCCGCATAGCTCTCGGCGGCTCGCTGAGCATCCTTCCAAGGCGTGGAGGTGGAGACGCGCTCGACGCGAGACTCCCGTTCGGAACGCGCGGCAGAAAGACCATGAATCTGTTGCGCGTGCCGCCAGCCAGAGTCGGTCGCTTACTGATGCTGCGTCACGAGTCGAACGTGATGTTCAGACTGGACGAAAAGCCCAGCCCCTGCTGCCTGTTCGGCGAGCGCGGGGCTTCGCCTTCAGGCCAGATGGACACCGCACGCCAGTCGTACGCATCCTGCTCGCCCCGCTCCACCGAGAAAGCAACAGCCTGACCAGCGGTCAGTTCACGGAAACCTTCGGCCTTGACGGCCGAGAAGTGTGCCCACACCGGGTCCGGGAGATCATCTGAAGCGAGAACTCCCCACCCCTCCTCGCTGTGCCACTCAAGGACACGGCCGACGAAAACCCCTGCGGACGTGTTGTCAGACATGCCTGCTCCCCTTGCAGTATCAGCAATTCGCCGCTTCGGTGCGCACTGTGGTCTGCCGGCACCAGTCGAAGCCCAATACTCCGGCCGTAGATCATGATCTTGTCGGAGGGTGAGCGGCGAGTACCGCAGTCGGCGTGAGCGGGCGTCGTCACAGGCGAGGATGCCGTCCGGCCTTCCGACGTCGGAGCCGGAAGGCGATCATGGAGGCGAGAGTGACGGCCAGGCTCGCGCCGGCGACCGCGTTGTCCGCCTTCGGCGCCAGGCCCGTGCAGTGCCAGATCAAGGCTCCGATGAGCGTGACGCCTCCCGTGAAGAAGCCGCAGGCCGTGCCCAGCAGCAGGCGCGTGTCCCGGTCCACGGGGGTCTTGGCCATGACGATCGGTTCCGGCGTCTGCCGCAAGGTGATGTAGGCGCCGCTGCCGGCGCTGACTGCGTTGAGCGCCTCGGATGCGTCGCCGCCCGGAGAGCAGGCGAAGTAGACCGTCCTGCCCTCTTCGGACAGGACAGTGAGGGGCCGGCTGGTACACCAGTCGATCTTCAGCTGGAGTTGATGTGTTCCGGGCGGCAACTCGAAGCGGAGCGTCTGACCTCGGCGGATGCTGCCCACTTGGGCGTCGTCGATGAGCACGGCATAGCCGCGGAGCGCGTCGCGGTAGCTCCCGCGCACACGTGACAGCACGATTGTTCCGTGACCGGGCGAGTCCGCGGACGGTCCGCTCTCGGCGTCGGGCTCGGCGCCCTCGGCCGACGCACCGGATTCCCGGACGGGTACGGCTGGCGCCTCGTCGTCCATCGCTGCCCCCTCGACACGAACACCGTGTCTCCCGCGAGCGTACTCACACGTCAGGCACAGCGAAACACATGGCCGCTCGTCGCTGGGCTGATACGGGGATGGCTGCGGCCACCAGTGGTCATCGGTCCCGACGGGTCGCAGCATCTACTCGGCCGGGCGAGATGGGACGCCGACGCGGTACGGCATCACCTGCCCGCTTTGTTGGTCGAGCACCTGGCCGACGACCACGCAGTACATGTGGTGGACGAGACCGGCGACCTGAAGAAGGGCCGGCGGACCGCACACCGCCACACGCTTCATGCGTGAGCGATGAGTTTGGGCGGCGGATCGGGTCTGCCCTGGCATGACTCGAATCATCGCTGACATCGCGGTCTCTTTCGACGGCTTCGTCACCGGGCCCACCCCCAGCCCGGACACCGGTCTGGGCATCGCGGGCGAGGCCCTGCGTGCGTGGGCGCCTTCCGACGGTCCCGACGACCGCCGGATCCTGCGAGACCTGCGCGAGGGGGCCACCCGGTCGGGTGCCGCCGTCCTCGGCCGTCACCTGTTCGAGGTGGTCGGCGGGCCGAAGGGCTGGGACGACACGTCCGGCTCCGGCAGCGTGATCTCGGCAACGACCGCGACGCACCTGACCTACGACGTCTTTCAGGAGATCCGATGACCACTGTCAACGCCAATGGGATCACCTTGGGCATCGAGTCGTTCGGTGACGACGGCGCGCCGCTCGTCCTGCTCGCGGGCGGGACGACGATGCTCTCCTGGCCGGACGCGCTGTGCGAGCGTCTCGCCGCGGGCGGGCGCCGTGTGGTGCGCTACGACCTGCGCGACAGCGGGGAGTCGACGATGGCGGACCCGGAAGCGCCCGCCTACACCCTGCGCGGCCTCGCAGCCGACGCGGCGGCCCTCGCCGACGCGCTCGGCGGGGCGCCTGCGCACCTCGCGGGGATCGGCGTCGGCGGGATGGTCGCCCAGGTGGCCGCGCTCGACCATCCGGGCGCGTTCTCGGCGCTCACCCTCGTCGGCACCCGTGCGGTTGCCCCCGGCCCGCCCGACGGTGACCTCCCCGACCATGACCGGTCGACGATGAGCCGGCTGTTCGCGCGTCAGATGCCCGATTGGACCGACCGCGAGGCGGTTGCGGAGTTCGCCGCCGCAGGCGCGGGGATCCTTGGCGACGACCCCGTCGCCGCGCGCGCGACCGCTGCGCGCGTCTGGGACCGCACCCCCGGCACCGAACCTCCGGTCCAGCTGGCCAACCAGTTGGGCATGGTGTTCTCCAGGCTCGACTGCGAACCCCGCTGGCGCGAACGCCTGCCCGAGATCGAGGTTCCCACGCTCGTCGTCCACGGCCTCCGTAACCGGTTCTTCCCCGTCGGCAACGGCGAGGCGATCGCGCGCGAGATCCCCGGGGCACGGCTGCTCGTCCTCAAGGAGGCCGCCACGGCGATCCCCGACGCGTCGGTCGGCGAGGTCACCGAGGCGATGCTCATGCTCGGATAGAGGACGGCGGGTGCCGCGCGGGTCTGGCCTCGCGGCGGGTGCCGCGCCGGTTTGACCTCCACGGGGCAGTGGATGCCGGAGGTTCGTTCCCGTCGCACGCCCGAGAACGACCGGCCACCATGCGGGTCACCTGACCCCATCGGACAGGCCCTGGACGGGACAGCCGCACCTCGTCCAGTTCCGGCGCGGGAGTGAGGGAAGGCAATAGCGCCGCCCGAGTCGGCCGGTACGGGGTGAGGAGCGGTGGTGGTCCGCGAGGTGACTGGAGAGCGGCTGCCCGGCGATGGCCCCGTCGAGGTGGTCGTTGAGGAAACGCACCCGGGGCACGGCGGCGGACGGGCCAGAGCCCTGTCACGGGCACGAGCCCGGTCACCGGTACGAGCCCCGTCACCAGCAGGGGCCCGACCTCGGGAACGCCGGGCGGTTAGCTCCGCCCGGCGAGAGCACTCCCCGTACCGGCGTGGGCGTCGATGTGCGCGTCCAGCGCGGCGAATGTCGCTTCGGGGCGCTCGATGTGCGGCAGATGACCGGCCCCGGCGATCGGCTCGAACCGCCCTCGCGCGAAAGCTCCCGCGTAGGCCCGCCCGTACGCGGGTGTGACGATGCGGTCGCTCTCCCCCCACAGCACGAGGGCCGGGATCCGCACCCGGCCGAGCCGGTTCAGGAGTTTCGGGTCGTGCATGTACGGGTCACCCGCCAGGACGCGCAGGGCGGCCATGTTGGCCTGCTGGACCGCGATCCGCTCCTTGGTGAGGGTGGCCGGGTCCACGGCGAAACGGGCCGGATCGTGGAACGAGTACGCGGCGATCTCGTCCGGCCGGAGCCCGAAGATCTCGCGGACCGGCTCTCCCGGGACGGCCACGCCCGCCGCGTTCACCAGCACCAGTGAGCTGATGACCGCGCCGTCGTCGCGAAAGGCCATCTCGGCCGCGGTCCAGCCGCCGAGCGAGGAGCCGACGACGAGGACGTCACGGTGGCCCTCGTCCCGGAGCCAGTGCAGATAGGCGATCGCCAGGTCGTCGACTCCGGTGAACCAGCCGGGGCGTTCGGTCCCGTTCCAGCCCGGGTGCGTGGGAACCACGGCACGCATACCGTGCCGGTCGGCCAGGTGGGCGGCGATGTTCTGGACGGTGGCGGGCCCGCCACCGCCGTGCAGGACGAGCGCGACTCGGCCGTCGGCGGGTCCGGTCTCGGTGAGAGTGAGGGGAAGGTCGGGGCGCGGGTGGACGGTACGGGTACGCATCTCGGTGTCGGTCATGCACGCCACGCTATCTACGTATACGTATATACGCAAGCTTAGATTCTGGATTAGGATGCGGCCATGATCGCGAACCATGAGGAACCCGGAGCCCGGACCGCAGCCGGCAAGGCCAGGACCAGGGCCGGGACAACTGCCGGCACTGGGATCGGGCCCGCCGGCAGCACCGCGCCCGGCCCCGCCCCCGCGACCGCCGTGAACCCGGGCTCGCCTCCCGTTCCCGTCGCTCCCTCCGCCCTCCCGGCTTCCGTCGACCTCGAAGAGCTGGGGCGCGCCGTGAAGGAAGCGCAGTACCGGCACCACCGCGCACTCGACACCCGTCTCGCGGCGGTCGGCACGACACTGGCGCAGTGGGACGCGCTGCGGGCGATCGCCCGTACGCCCGGAGCGTCCGCGCACGAACTGGCGGTCGCGACCTTCCAGGGCGATCAGTCCTTCGGCACCCTGGCCTCCCGGCTCGCGGCCCAGCACCTCATCGAGCGCCGGCCCGGTCGCGGCCGGCGTATCGAGCACCACCTGACGGAGGCCGGCGAGCACGTTCTGACGGCCGGGCGCGCCGTCGCCCGCGATGTCCTCGCCACGTCCTTCGGCCCGCTCGACGAAATTGAACGAGGCGCGCTGCTCGGCCTGTTGCGCCGCATCGGCGCTCCGGGTGAAGGGCCCTAGTATCAGCACCCATGGAAACGACAGGACTCATAGCCCTCGCCGGTCTCATCATCGCGAGCTTCGCCGCCCTGGAAGGCAAGCTCGCCCGCACCGACCGCAGGATCGCCCACGTCGAGCAGCAGCTCGGTCTGATACTCGACCGGCTCAGCATCCGCGAGGAGCCCCCGCACCTGCCCGAGGTCATCGCCCTCGTACGCGACGGCAAGAAGATCCAGGCGATCAAGGCCTACCGGGATGCCACGGGGGCGGGCCTGAAGGAAGCGAAGGACGCGGTGGACGGCATGGCCTGAGGCGGCCTGCCGCTCCTGGCAATTGCCCTCGATCATGCGACTGTCGGCTTGTCCGCCCGGGGGTCCGGCCAGGGTCAGGGCTCCTTCGGCTCCGTCGGCGGGACATGGTTCTACGCAGTCGGGCCGGTGGGTCTGCCGAGGCGTACCGGGACTCCGGGCGAGTACAGGACGCTGACCGGTGGCCCGTCCAGGGCCGGGAGTCCGGCCGCCGCGAGGAGGTTCTCCTCGCAGGTGATCAGCTCCGCGCGGTGGAGCGGCCAGCGCGGATGATCGTTGGCGAGGTAGCCGGTTCCGCCGGAGAAGGCGTTGTGCATGCCCCAGCGGGCCGTGAGGAAATGCTCCAGCTCCGTCGGCTCCGGGATGGGCCGGCCGACCCTGACGACGATTCGGCTCTGCGCCGGGGTGGTTTTGGGCCGGCGCCGAGAACTCCTGTACGAGACGGTGTCGCCGTCCGCTCGTACGTCCATGCGCGACCACACGTACGGCAGCCGGAAGCCGAGGCGTCCCAGGAGCACCGGCACGAGCCGCGACGCGTCCATGGACCGGAAGACGACCCCGCGGCGGCCATGCGCGTCGACCGAGTAGAGGCGCACGTTGGTCTCCGGGAAGGAGCCGAAATACGGCACCCCCGGGAGCCGTAGCCAGCCCACCTTCTCCATCCGGAACGCGACGAGGCCTACGTAGGTGGCCCCGTCGTACGTGTCCGCGGTGAGCCCGTGCGGCAGCAGCGGGGCGACGACCGCGGGATCGGCGGCCCAGTGGATGAAGGTGAGGTCGAGCCACCGCTGGGTCAGGAGCGGACTGCGCACTGCGGCCGGCGCCTCGGGCGTGATGGGCGTGGGGTGCACCCCACCAGAGTGCCAGACGGCCTACGGGAGGCGGGTGGGTCGGCCGGAGCAGTGGTGGCGGTGGCGGTGGCCATGGCCGGAGCGGTGGCGGTGGGTGGCATCCGCCGGGTGGGCGTGGTGGCCACCAGCCTGGTGGCCGCCATCAGCCTCGTACGCGCCTTCCGGTGCACCACGCGAACGGGCTTCAGCCGTGCAGCGGGACCTTTGGGCGGCGGGCCGGTGACGGCGGCCACCGCAGATGTACGCCCGTCATGCGGGCGATGAGCCGCAGATGGGCGCCCGTGTTGCCGACGTACCACAGCGAGCGCTCCTCCTTGGTCCAGACGTACGCCGGCACGCCCGCGTCCAGGAGGTTCATCAGCCGGGGTTCTTCGAGCGTGGCGGCCGCGACCGCGTACAGCGCCGGCAGTCTGGGGGCGATGACGCCGTAGTCGAGCATCCGGGCGAGGGCGTGTTCGTCGAGAATGGTGTCCTCGGTGGGGAGCGTGACGGGGTACACCGCCGGGAAGGACCGCCCGAGGTCGAGGAACCACTTCACGGTCCGGTAGCGGGGGTCCACCAGCCGGGGCCCGAGCGGGGCCAGCCGCCCCAGCGTGAGTCGCGGCCGCACGAGCATGGCGTGGGTGAACAGCACGCGGAGCAGGGCGACATTCATCATGAACCGCTCCACCTGCGATTCCGTCGCGGCCAGGTCCTCGTGGCGCAGATAGCCGGCGACGATGCTGGCGTTGTGGGCGCGGTACCAGGCGGCGGGCGACGGCTTCCGGATGCAGTCCACCCAGTACTCGACACTTCTGGCGCCGGCCTCCCCCGGGACACCGGCGCACAGCAGGCCCGCCTCCACCTTGTCCCTGAGGAGCCCCTCGTTCACGGAACGCCACCATGCGCTGCCCGGGCGCGCGCCGGACTCCGTGGCGAGCACTCCGCGTGCGGCGGACCACCGCAGAAAGCTCAGCTCGGCGTGACCGTAGCGGCACAGGGGCTCGGAGGACTGCGCGTAGAACTCCTGGGCCAGCGCGAGGCGTGCGGCGACATCGTCCCGGACCAGCGCGATCCGTCGCTCGGCTCGGGAGGCTGCATCGGACATGAGGATCCCATCGGACTGCTGCCGCACGGGGAACGGAGGAACCCGGAGCCTTCCCGGGCAGACCACCGGCGGAGGCCCTTCCCGGACGGGTCACCGGCAGAGGCCCTGCCCGGGCCGATCGGCGCGTCGGCAGCGCTCACGTCCGGGGTGGCGTTCCTTGCGTACGCCTCCCTCCGCGGGGAGTGAGGCAGCCGCCGCTCCCCTCCACTCAGGATCCGTGGTGGCGGCGCATTCTGCTAGTCATTCATCCCGGACAGGTTGCCTCCCGAGGTGCCGCAAAGCCGACCTGCACTCACAAGTAGCCCTAATGTCACGGAACTTGGCCCGGTCAAGGTCCGTCGACCACCGCTGCGGGCAAGGCTCGGGCGGCTGGCATGCCGGCCAGGTCCAGCGATCTCCAAAGCGACGGCCAGGGCATGTCCAGCGACGGCCAGGCTCGTGAGTCAGCGGCGCCGAGCGCGATCTCTTAGATGTTTGACAGTTAGGTCTCTAACTGTCATGGTTCTAAGCATGAGCACACCGGAGAACGCCCCCGCCAGCCCCCTCGATCTCGTCCGCTGGATCGGATGGGCTCAGATGAAGGCCGGCGAGGACTGGATCCGGGAGCGGGAGCTCAGCCACGCCCAGGGCTTCGTGCTGGGTTACCTGGTCCAGAACCCCGGCACGATCCAACGCGACATCGCGCAGGTCAGCCGCACGAGCGCCGCGAGCGTCTCGAGTCTCCTACAGGGGCTGGAGCGTCGCGGCCTGGTCGAGCGGCGTACGGAGGACGGCAACGAGCGCAGCAAGCGGGTCTACGCGACCCCGGCCGGCCGCGAACTCATCGACGGCTTCGACGCCGCGATGGCCGCCGCCAACGAGACGATCCTCGCCCCACTGGACCAGAACGAGCGGGCCGCCCTTACCGCGCTGCTCTTGAAGATCACCGCGGAACTGCCGCAGCCGACCCGGTCATAGCCGCAGCCGCGCAGCTCGGCCGCACCTGACCAGCATTGCCCCGCCGCGTCGGTGTCCGCCGACGCGAGCTCGAACCTGCCCACGAGGGAGCAGCCATGAGCACGACGAACCTCGAGTCCTACACCGAGGCGGACGCCACCGGTTCCGGTGCCGATACCGATACCGGCACCAATCGCTGGTACCTGTCGGCCGCACCGGTCATCCGCGCTCTGGTGCACCTGTGTGTGCCCATGGCCGCCGCGATGATCATCGGCGCCGTCTACAACGTCATCAACGCCGGCTTCATCGGCTCGCTGCACGACACCGCGCTTCTGGCCGCGGTCACATTCGGCTCTCCCGTTCTCGCCCTGGTCATGGCGATAGGCGGTGTCTTCGGCACCGGGGGCGGTGCTCTCATCTCACGGCTGCTCGGCGCCGCGGAGCACGAGCCCGCGAAGGCCGCCGAGATCAAGCACGTCTCGTCGTTCGCCGTGTGGGGCTCCGTGATCGTCGGGGCCGTGCTCGGCGGCGTAGGTCTGCTCCTGCTCCATCCGCTGGTCTCGCTGCTCGGCGCCGACGCCGCCGCAGCCGCGCCGACGAGGTCCTTTGTCGGCGTCATGCTCGCCTTCGTCCCGGTGCTCGCCGCGGCGTTCTGTCTGGAGCAGCTGGTACGGGCGGAGGGTGCCGCGCGGCAGGCGATGATCGGGCTGATCGCTTCCACCGTCGCGAACGTCGTGTTCGACGTCGTTTTCATCCTGGTGCTCCACTGGGGCGTCGCCGGAGCGGCACTGGCCACCGGGCTCGCGAACGTCGTCGTGATCGCCTATTTCGCGACCTGGCTGACGCGCCACAGCGCACAACTGAGCCTCGCGCCGCGTTGGTTCACGGTGTCGCGGGCCGTGCTGAAGCCGGTCTTCGGCGTGGGGATCGGCGAACTCTTCCAGGCTGCCTTTCTGATCGTCACCGCTCTTGTCCTCAACAACCTCGCAGCCGGCTACGGCGACGGTCCGCTCGCGGCGATGGGTGTCGCCGTCCGCATCGCGCAAGTGCCGGAGTTCCTGGTGATGGGCCTCACGCTCGGCGTACTTCCGCTGCTCGCGTACTCCTACGGCAAAGGTGACCGGCGCCGGCTCATGGCGGCGCTGCGCGCGTCGGCGATCGCCGTCGGAGCCATCACCGTCGTCTCCGCGGTGACGCTGATCGCGCTGCGGGAGCAGGTCGTCTCCACCTTCTCCGCCGACCGCTCCATCCTCGGGATCGGCGCCACGATTCTCACTGCCCAGCTCGTGGCGATGATCGCGAACGGCTTCACGGGGCTGCTCACCTCACTGTTCCAGGCCGCGGGGCGGGCGGGTGCCGCGACCGTGATGTCGTTGACGCAGGGCGTGCTGTTCATCCCGGTCGTGATCCTCGGCAACCTCTGGTTCGGGCTGTCCGGCATCATCTGGGCGCTGACCGTCACCGAGGGCGCAGCGCTCCTGGTCGGCCTGGCGGTGTGGCTCGCCACCCGGAGCGCGATCGAGCGGGGCCTCGCCGAGGGCAGCCAGGAACGTGCCGAGGCGGTGCTCGAAGAGGCCGCGGCTTGACCCCGCCCCGGACGGGCGGTGCGGAGAGGTCTCGACGGCTGTTCATGAGTTGCTGCGGCCCGGCCCCGCGCTGCCGGCACCGAAATGGCGCAAGCACCCCGACGTACGCGTGGGTGCCTGTCTCGCCGCTCACGCACGCAGACAGGCATCACGGGGACCGCGATGGGCACTGCTGCTTCGCGCGTGGGTTCAGCTCAGCGAAATGGCGAACTCGACGTACGGCCCGGCTCCCCCGTTGGCAGGGTCGGGGACCAGCACTCCGCGCACGCCTCCGGACGGCCGGCGCTGCTGCTGGGAGGCCCAGGCGAACAAGGCACCGACGGCGACCTCGACCTGTGCGCCGCCGGCCCACCGTCCGGGTGTCTCCTGGCGGACGAAGGCTTCCGCGCATCCGCTGGGCGATCCGCGACGACGTCCACCACGCGTTCATCACCCTCGACTGCGCCGTCGTCCGCCGTCACAGCCGGGACCTCAGCACGTCGACCTCGCAGCCCGGCGCGAACGGGTCGAAGCCGTGCTCGATCAGCCAGCGAACCACCAACAGGCTTCGCAACGACCACCACGCGCGGATCACGTCGAGGTCGACGTCGGTGCCATAGCCGGCGATGACGTCCCCGAGGCGCTCCTCGTGTCCGAGCGTCAAGGTGGCGAGGTCGAACAGGGCATCACCCTGACCGGCCTCGGACCAGTCGATGATCCCGGTGATCTCGTCAGCGTCGTCGACGAACACGTGAGTGATCTGGAGGTCTCCGTGCGTGAACACCGGAGTCCACGGCCTGAGCGCGACCTCGGCGACCTGACGGTTGCGGGTGACCAGGTCGGCGGGCAGGACGCCTTTCGTCACGAGCCACTCGCACTCGCCGTCGAGATCCGCCGCCAACTCGTCGAGGCCCCTTCCCCGGCCGGGCCACGGCGGCAACGGCGCGTCGTGCAACTTCCGGATGGCGGCACCCGCCGCGGCCCACGCCGCCGACGACGCGGTCGACGGCTCGCCGAGGCGGCCGAGCGCCGTCCCCGGGACCGCGGCGATCGCGAGCACGGGCGGCTTGCGCCACAGCACTTCCGGGGTCGGAACCGGCACCAGGGCCATCGCCTCGAACTCGACGTCGATACGCGCCTGATCGGCGTCCACCTTCAGGAACACGTCGCCGACGCGCAGGGTCGCGCGCTCGGAATGGGCCACGACGACTTCGACCTCATCCATGGGCGACCAGTATCCCGGGGACGATCGTCGACGTCACCGGGTTTGTCGCGTGCGACTGTGCGGCTGACCGCGTCCCGCCACAAGGCGGCCTCGTGCACGACACCGACCGCTGACCAGGTCCAGCCCACCACATTTGTCAGAAGTCCCAAGCCCTTGCGCCTTCTGCCGTCCCGACAGCCGCTCTCGGGATCGTCGGCCCGGCGTCTCCTCCGTCGAGAAGCACTACACGTGCCCGGAACTGTGGCTTCCGTCATGGCGAATGTGATCTTGTCCTGATGAGATCGCCTGATGCTCGGTTTTCTCCTCCGTCTTCTGCCGTTCTGGGTCCGCGAGCCCGTGCTCATCGCGATCGGCTCCGTTCTCGGCGTACGCCTCATGTATTTCGCCGTCCGCGACCACCGTCTGGTCCCGGCCGGTCTCGGCGTGGTGTTCCTCGTGTTCACGGCAATACACGTCCACACGGTCGTGCGGGCTCTGCGCGCGCGCCGGAACCCGAGTCCGGCAAGCACGGCAAGCGAGGCGGCAGTTCATGCTGCCGTCCAGCCCCAGCCCCAGCCAGGGAACCAACCCCAACCCCAACCGCAGCCGCAGCCGCAGCCGCAGCCAGGAACTCAAGCGGGATTCGGGCCGCCTCCCGGCCCGGGCGCTCCGAAGAAGGATCACAACGCATGGGCCCAGGCCGTCGCGGCCGTGGCCCTGTTCGGAGTTATCGGCGCCGTGCTGTGGGCGGGCCCGCGCTTCATGCCGTCCGGCGACAACACCCCCCATCCCGCCTCGTGTTCGGACGGGACACACGAGGAACTGCCGAAGGCCTTCAAGCAGACGCCTCAGCCTGTGACCGGTGAGGAGCTGTGCAAGGCGCTCAACCGTCCAGACCTGGCCAAGCTCCTCGGAACACCGGGAGAGACCGCGAGCTCTGCTTCCGGCAACAACAACACCGCTCTCCTGACTGACGGAAAGGTCGCCCAGCCGGATGCGGAGGTCGCGTTCGACACGTACACCGTGCACGTCTCCGCCACTTACGACGACCTGTCGACCGCGCAGTACGTGAAACTGATGAAGTTCGGGAATGAGACGGACATCAAGACGCTCTCGGTACTCGGCCGGCCCGCGGTCCTCTCCTCGGATCACACCATGAAGCTCGAGATCAATCTCGCAACTGACGGCGGTTCCGGCGGCCCCGTTCAGCAAGGGCCCCTGGCGAGGACGCTGTCCGTGGCACTGGACCGGCACGACCGGGGCGGCTACTGCGACATCACCGTGTGGAGCGCGTCCGGAGCCCTCCCGAACGACGCCGTTCTCCTCGACATCGCTCGGAAGGTTCTTCCGAGCATCCCCGAACGGCCGGCCCGATGAGACGCCGTCAGCCTGGCGTCGTGTGACCTGCTCGAGCCGACCGGTCCGCCGCACTGTCGAAGCTGTCAAAGACCGGGGCCGGGTGAGCACATCCCGGCGGTCCGGCAGCATCACAGCTCCTGCCCTTGCCCCGGCCCCCGCCCCCGCCAGTCAGTGGTGTTGCTGGCCAGGGTGCCGCCGGCCTTGCGAGGAGTCTCGCGCTGGGCGGCGTTCTCCGCCAACCGCACCCGCATCGGCATCGGCATCGAGGGCGGGAGTGTCGGTGGTCCCGTCACTGGCCGGACGGGACCGCCCTCACTCCGGTTCAGCCCCTCGTCGGGTCGTCGACAGCGTACGGCGGCGCCGGGTGCCACTCGGGGTCGTCTCCCGGGTCTCCGTACGGCACGGCGAAGCGATGGTCCCCGCAGCCGACCTCTTGTGGTTCGACCCCGGGCAGTACGACGACAGCGGTGGAGCCGGTCGGTACGGACACCTTGACGCGCAGCTCGCCGGCCACGCGTTCCCAGGCGACCTCGGCGAGTCCGTACGGTGTGCGGTGCGCGGAACGAGCCCAGGTGAGCCCGCCGCCGGGACGTGGTTCGACGCGCAGGGTCCGATAGCCCGGCGAGTCCGGCGCGAGCCCCGCCACCACGCGGTGCATCCAGTCGGCCACCGCACCGAGGGCGTAGTGGTTGAACGACGTCATCTCACCGGGGTTGATCGACCCGTCCGGGAGCATCGAGTCCCAGCGCTCCCAGACCGTCGTGGCCCCCATGGTCACCGGGTACAGCCATGACGGGTATTCGGTCTGGAGCAACATCTGGTAGGCGTCGTCGACGGCTCCCGCGGACGTGAGCGCGTCGCAGATCACCGGTGTTCCGAGGAAACCGGTGGCGACCTTGTGGCCCTTCTCCCGCACCAGCCGCACGAGTTGTTCGGCGGCATGGACACGCTGATCGACGTCCGACAGAAGGCCGAACCGCAGGGCGAGTGCGTAGCCGGTCTGTCCCGAACTGGCGATCCGGCCGTTCTGGGTGACGAACTCGTCGTGGAACGCCTGGCGTACGCCTTCGGCGAGTTCGGTGTACTTCGCCGCGTCCGCCTCCTCCCCGATCACCTCGGCGATACGGGCCATCGTGTCGGCGACATGGGCCCGGTAGGCGGTGGCCACCAGATGGGCGTCCGTTTCGGCACGCCACGGCGCGTCCGGCGGCGCGGCCGGGTCCAGCCAGTCCCCGAGTTGCATGGCCGGCTTGTCGAAGAGGCTGGCGGGCCCGAGCAGGGCGGTCAGACCATCGACCCATGCCTTCATGCTCGCGTACTGACGGCGCAACAGGCCCGTGTCACCGAAGCGTTGGAAGAGGACCCAGGGCACGATCACCGCGGCGTCGCTCCAGCCGGCCGTCGGCGCCGGATCGGCGAAGGGACCGGGGAAATCGACCCGCGGCACGAACAGCGGTACGACGCCGGCCTCGGTCTGGTCCGCAGAGAGATCCGCCAGCCACGAACTGAGCAGTCCGGCACAGTCGTAGAGGTAGGAGGACGTCGGAGCGAAGACCTGGATGTCGCCGGTCCATCCCAACCGCTCGTCGCGCTGCGGGCAGTCCGTCGGAATGTCCACGAAGTTCCCGCGCATGCCCCAGACGACGTTCTCGTGGAGTCGGTTCAGCAGGGGTTCGGAGCACTCGAACCATCCGGTGCGGCGCATGTCGGAGTGGTACACGACCGCGACGACGTCCAGTTCGTCGTAGGTGCCGCTGACCTCGGCGTAGCGGAAGCCGTGCAGGGTGAAGGCCGGTTCCCAGCACTCGCCCTCCAAGTCACCACGCAGGACGTAGCGGTCGGTCGCCTCGGCGGTGCGCAATGGCCGCACTCCGAGTTCGCCGTGCTCGAGCACCTCCGCATGACGCATCGTGACCCTCGAGCCGCGGCGGCCCCGTACCGAGATACGAAGACGCCCGACCATGTTCTGCCCGAAGTCCAGCACCGTACGGCCCGACGGCGTGATGATCGTCTCCACCGCGGTGCGCTCCTCAACTGCGCGCACCGGCGGCCCGGTCGGCGCCACGAGGGTGGCGAGGTCCCGCTCACCGCGACGGACCCCGGCCCACTCACGCTCGTCGAACCCGGGAGTGGACCATCCGGGCACCTCCATCGTGGCGTCGTACGTCTCGCCCTCGTAGAGATCCGCGTCGCGGACCGGCCCGGTGGCCGACCGCCAGCTCTCGTCGGTGGCGATCACCTGGCGGCGCCCGTCGACGTATTCGATCTCCAACTGCGCCAGCAGTCCGAGTGAGTTGCCGTACGTGTCCCGCCACTCGGGTACGAACCCCACGCGTCCGCGCCACCATCCATCGGCGACCTGGACCCCGATGGCGTTCTCGCCGGATCGGATCAACCGTGTGACGTCGTAGGTCTGGTGACGCAGCCGGTGCCGATAGCTGGTCCAGCCCGGCGTCAGGGTGTGGTCCCCGACCCGCTCACCGTTGAGTTCGGCCTCGTAGACGCCATGAGCGGTGATGTGGAGCCTCGCGCGGACGACTTCACCCTCTGCGGTGAACGAGCGGCGCAGCAGGGCCGCGGGACCACGCTCATCGCGAACGGGTTCGATGAGCGCCGCCTGCCACTCGCTCGCCGTGAGCCCGCGTTCGACGGCCACGGGGTCGCTCCAGTCGGAGGCCTCCCCGTCCGCGCCGATCACACGGACCCGGACCTCGCGGGCCTCCCGGGGTGCCAGCGGCGCGGCCGGCCAGGGCACCAGCACCGAGTCGGCCGACTCGACGTGGAAGTACTCCTCGCCGATCGTGAGCTCGTAGGCCGCCTGCCGCCGGCCGGGCCGGCCTGCGACCTGCCAGGAAAGCCGCGGGCACTCCTCGCCGATACCCAGCGGATCGTCACGGTGCTCGAACCGCACCGCCGAGATCTCATCCATGGCGCAGGCCCGCGACGAGCGTGCCGTAGACCCCCGCGCTGGGCTTCGGCGTACGGTCGAAGGTCACCCGGTCGACGCTGTGCAGGCCGAACTTGGGGCCGAAGCCGAAGATCCACTCGAAGTTGTCCATCAGCGTCCAGTGGAAGTAGCCGAGCACCGGGACGCCGTCGGTCATCGCCTCCTGGAGCCCTTCCAGCGACGGCTCGATGAAAGCCGCCCGCTCGCTGTCGTCGTCGGCCTGCATGCCGTGCTCGGTCACCATCACCGGAACGCCGCTCACGGCGTGAGCGTAGCGGGCACAACTGCCCAGCGACGCCGGGTCGGTCCGGTTCATCACGCCGCCCTTCGCCGGCGTGCCGTCCGTGTTCACGGCGCCCTCGGCGTCGTAGTAGTGCCGCTCATAGTTCTGGACTCCTACGAAGTCGTCCTCGCGGGCGATCTCCAGCCACGGCTGATAGACCTCGGCCCGCTTGCGATCACGCAGCGTGGCGTCGGTGCCGTGGACCAGGTCGTCGACCATGGCGATCGACAGGCCGACCGGCAGTTCCGGGCGGCGGGTCTTGATCGCGGCCCGGGCAGTCCGGTGGCCCGCCGCCTGCCCGGCGAAGAGTGCCTCGGCCTCTTCGGCGACGGTGACATTGGTGAGCCGGTACCTGTCGACGCCCGCGGCCCGCGCGCACGCTTCGAGCGTGGTGCGCTCGAGGTCACGTACGAAGTCGGGCAGACCCGCCCAGGACAGCATCGGCGGCAGATTGGGCTCGTTCATGGTCACGGCCGCGGCGATCCGGTCACCGAACGCGGACATCACCCGGTCGCAGAACCGCGCGAACCGCTCCGGCGCCAGTTCGTCCAGCCATCCGCCCCGCATCGCGAACCAGTGCGGAGCCACGAAGTGGTGGAAGGTCACCACCGGAGCCAGACCACGGGCGAGGCAGTGGTCGACGATCGCCTCGTAGTGAGCGAGCGCCTCGGTGGAGAACTCGCCCTCCACCGGCTCGACGCGTGCCCACTCCACCGAGAACCGGTAGGAGTTGAGGTTCATCGCGGCCGCGAGGTCGACGTCCTCGCGCCACCGCTCCCATCCGTCGCAGGCCTTGCCGGACCGCTCCTGGAAGACGGTGGGCGTCACGTTCTCGGCGAACCAGCAGTCACTGGTGACGTTGTCACCCTCGCTCTGGTGGCCGGCGCTCGCCACACCCCAGAGGAAGCCTGCGGGGAACTGGTGCATGAGTCTCTCCAACATGTCTGGTCGTCAACGTGTCTGGTCAGAAACGCGATTGGTTGTCGACGTGCTTGGTCGTCGACGTGCTTGGTCGTCGACGTGCTTGGTCGTCACAATGTCGGTCGTCTTCAGCGGGTGGTGAGCAGAGCGGGGACCTCACCGACGCGGTGGCAGGCGGCGAGCGAGTCACCCGCCCTGGCGAGGGGTGGGCGTGACGTCCGGCACTGATCCACCGCGAGCGGACACCGGCTCGCGAACGGGCAGCCGGCCGGCGCCGCGGCCGCCGTGCCCGCCGCGCCGATGCCGAGCGCCTCCCGAGCGGCGCGGCGCAGTTCCTGTTCGGCCGGGTGCGGCACGGGCGCGGCGGCGGTGAGAGCCACCGTGTACGGGTGCCGCGGTTCCTGGGTGACCGCCTCGACGCCGCCCTCCTCCATGGCCTGGCCGCGGTAGAGCACCACGACGCGCTGCGAGAGGAACCGCACCACCCCGAGGTCGTGCGCGATGAAGAGCAGCGCGAGTTGACGCCGGTCGCGCAGATCGGCCAGCAGGTTCAGCACCTGGGCCTGGGTCGAGAGATCGAGGGCGCTGACCGGCTCGTCGAGCACGATCACCTTCGGGTCGCAGACCAGCGCTCGCGCGATGGCCACCCGCTGCCGCTGGCCGCCGGAGAACTGTGCCGGGTGGCGATCGATCGCGTCTCCGGGCAGACCGACGGCCTCCAGTGCCTCACGCGCCCGCTGCCACTGCTCCTGCTTGGGGACACGCAGCACACGCAGCGGCTCGACCAGGGTCTGGCCGATGGTCTGGGCCGGGTTGAGCGAGGAGTACGGATCCTGGAAGACGACCCGCAGGTCGATCGCGCTGACCCGGCGCTGCCGCGGCGATGCCTTGGTGATGTCCACGCCGTGGAGAAGGACCGAGCCGGAGGTGGCCGGCTGGAGGCCCAGGATGGCTTTGCCGATGGTGGACTTGCCCGAGCCGGACTCTCCGACCAGGCCGAGGGTCTCGCCCGGGGCGATGTCGAAGCTGACGTTGTCGATCGCCGGAGGGTTCTTGCGGCGTCGGCCGTAGTGGACGACGAGGTCGCGAACGGAAAGGGCGGGCTGGTTCATCGGGCGGCTCCGGATTCGCTCGTGGTGGCAGTCGTCGCCGTCGACAGCGGGTGGACGCACCGCACGGTTCCGCCGTCGTGTGCCGGTGCCGCCGCGACCGGCTCGTGGCACCGGGACGTGGCCAGGGCGCAGCGGCTCGCGAACCGGCAGCCGTGCGGCCAGTCCTCGGGCGGCGGCACCGTGCCCCGGATGGAGGGCAGTCGGCCCGGCACCGCGGCACCGTTAGGAATGTGGGGGTTCGCGCCCAGCAGCGCGCCGGTGTAGGGGTGCGCGGCGTTGTCGAGGACCTCGGCGACGGTGCCGGACTCGACCACCTGGCCCGCGTACATCACCGCGACGTCGTCGCACAGGTCGGCCACCACACCGAGGTCGTGGCTGACGAGCACCACGGAGAGGTCCGCGGTGCGCACCAGTGACCGCAGCAGGCTGAGGATCTCGGCCTGCACGGTGACGTCGAGCGCGGTGGTGGGCTCGTCGGCGATCAGCAGTTTCGGCGAGCCGGTGAGGGCCAGCGCGATGCAGACGCGCTGTGCCATGCCGCCCGAGAGCTGGTGGGGGTAGCCGCGCAGGATCCGCTCCGGGTCGACGATGCCCACCTGGGCGAGCAGATCGAGGGCGATGCGGCGGGCCTCGCCACGACCGACGCCGCGGAACCGGCGTATCGGCTGCGTCAGTTGGTGTCCGACGGAGAACATCGGGTCCAGGGCGACCATCGGCTCCTGCGAGATCATCGCGATCTCACGGCCGCGAACGGCTTGCAGTTCCCTCTCGGTCAGGGCGGCCAAGTCCCTTCCGCCGAAACGGATCGAGCCCCCGGTCACGGTGACGCCGTCGGGCAGCAGCCCCAGCAGGGACCGGGCCGTCATCGTCTTGCCGCAGCCCGACTCGCCGACCAGGCCCAGCACCGTGCCGGGCCGGATGCGGACCGAGACGCCGGTCACCAGCTCGGGTCCTTCGACGACGCCGACATGCAGGTCGCGCACCTCGAACAGCGCGCCGCTCGTCTCCGTATCCGACTGTGTCTCCGATTCCGTATGTGCCTTCGCCGCGTTGTCGCGTGCGGGCGTCGGGACGGCGCGGCTCGGTCGGCGGGCGGGCTTTCGGGCGGGCGCGGTGCGGTCGCGCTCCTCGGCCAGCGAGTCGGCGATCTGGTTGGCCGCGATCACGGTGAGGGCGAGGACGACGCCGGTCGGCACCATCATCCACGGGTCGTCGTAGATGTGCTGCTGGGCGTCCCCGATCAGCCCGCCCCAGCTGGGCGTCGGTACGGCCGGTCCGTAGCCCATGAAGGCGAGCCCGGCCTCGATCAGGATGCCGAGGGCGAAGAGCTGGGCGGCCTGGACGGCGATGGTGGTGGCCATGCCCGGCAGGACGTGGCGCAGGTTGACCTGGAACGAACCGACCCCGTCGGCCTTGGCCGCGTCGACGTAGAGCCGCGTACGCAGCGACTGGGCCAGCGCGAGCAGAATCCGGTAGACGGGCGCGGAGAGCAGCAGACCGAGGACGGCCATGATCGCCCAGACGTGGATGCCGACCGAGCCGACGAACGCGAGCAGGATGACCGTGGTGGGAAGGGCCAGGAGCAACTCGGCCACCCGGCTGTAACCCCATTCGACCCGCCGGCCGTGCTCCGCCGCGTGCAGGGCCATCGGTACCCCGACGCCGAACGCGACGACCACGGCGAGCAACGCCGGACCGATCGAGATCCAGCCGCCGGCGACCATGCGCGAGAAGATGTCGCGGCCCAGTTCGTCGGTGCCGAGCAAGTGCCTTGCGGAGGGACCGCCGAGCACCTGGCCGAGGTCCTGGTGGTCTCCCGGGAACGGAACCCACCAGCGAGCGGTGGCCGAGGCGAGAACGACCAGCACCAGCCATGCGGAGGCGACGATCGTGCCCGGACCGCGCAGCCCGCGTGGCAGGCGCCTGCGGGTGAACGGATCGGCGGGGGGCGGGAGTTGGACCGGCTCGGTCGAGACGCTCATGCGGTACGCACCTTCGGGTCGAGGGTGGCGAGGACGAGGTCGAGGACCAGGTTGGTGACGACCACCACCACGGTCGCGATGACGACGACGCCCTGAACCGCCGGGAAGTCATGGGTGTTGATCGCGTTCTGCGCGGCCTGTCCGAGGCCCGGCAGTGCGAAGAGCTGCTCGATGATCACCGAGCCGCCGAAGAGGGCGATGAACTGGATGCCGAGAACGGCGACCACCGGGGCCCCGGTGAACCGGAGAGCGTGGAGGTAGCGGATCCGCCAGACCGGTGTGCCGAGGGCTCGCAGGGTGCGGATGTGCTCCTGCCGCAGGGCGTTGACCATGCCGGTTCGCGTGGTGCGCGCGATGATCGCCGCGCCCGTCAGACCGAGTGCCAGAACGGGAAGGGTCAGACTCTGGAAGTACTGCGAAGGCGAGGTGGTGAACTCGACGTAGCCGGTGGCCGGCAGGAGCTGTCCCTTCACCGCGATCACATAGACGAGGACGATCCCCACCCAGAACTGCGGGAGCGAGAGCGTGATCCCGCTCAGCATGGTGATCACGCGGTCGAGGCGGCCGCCGCGGACCGCCGCGAGCACTCCCGCCAGGATCCCGAGGATCCCGCTGAGGAGCGTCGCGAAGACGGCCATCGAGGCGGTGACGGGCAGCCGTTGGGTCAGATCCGGCCAGATGGTGTGGCCGTCGATCAGCGAGGTGCCGAGGTCACCGCGGACCGCGTCGCCGAGCCAGCTCACGTACTGCGCGACCAGTGGCCGGTCCCAGCCGAGCCGGACGTTCTCGGCGGCGATCTGGGCCTTGGTCGCCCCCTCCCCCGCGGTGATGGCGCCGGGACTTCCTCCGGAGGCGTGTACCAGGAGAAAGCTCAGGATCGACGCCACCAGCACAGTGACGACTCCGAGCCCGAAGCGTCGGGCGAGGTAGGTGAACATGAGGGGTCCTCTTCGCATCTTTATCGGTGTTCGGCCCGGGGTGGGCGGGCGAAGGACGCCGGCCCACCCCGGGGCTGTCGAGCCACCGGCCGGGGGGAGAGAGCGTCAGGCGACGGGCTGGAAGGAGCTGAGCAGCGGGTAGCCGTCGGTGCCGGGGAAGGCCGGGGCCTTGAGGGTCTTGGCCTTGTAGCCGACGTACGCGTACTGCTCGGCGACGGGAATCAGCCAGCCTTCGTCGACGAGCGCCTTGTTCAGCCTCTGAAGAGCGGCCGGGTAGTCCGACGAGCCGGCGTTCGCCGCGGCGCCCAGGGCGGCGCCGATGGCCGGGTCCTGCGTCTTGTGCGGGTTGGCGAAGCCGCCCACGAGAACACCGGCCGTGATGCCGATCTCGTTGCTCATCGTCAGCGGGATGAATCCCAGCGGCTGTGTGTTGACCGCGGCGAAGACCTGGTCGGTCGAGCTCGTGACATCGACCTTCATGTTGACGCCGACAGCCTTGAACTGGTTCTGAAGGAACTCCAGGTCGGCCTTGTCGGTGGGGCTCGCCGTGATGGTGAACGAGAAGCCGTTCGGGTATCCGGCCTTGGCGAGGAGCTGCTTCGCCTTGCCGGTGTCGTGGGCGTACTGCGTGTTGAGACCGGGAACGTAACCCGGCGACGACTTCGGGAAGGCGTTGGCCGAGGGCTCGGCTCCCTTGGCCACCGTGTCGACGAAGGCCTGGCGGTCGATCGCGTAGCTCAGGGCGAGACGGACGTCGGATTTGGCGAACGGCTTCGAGGTCGCGCCGCTCTTGTCGAAGACCAGGACGTCCAGCATCGTGCCGCCGTTCTTGACGAGCGCGACATTGTTGGACGCCGCCGTCTTCGCGGTCGACGTGTCGATGATCGACGCGTCCGTCTGGCCCGATATCTGGGCGTTCAGACGGGCGTTCTTGTCGAGGTAGTCCTTGTATACGACCGTCTGGAACGGATAGGTGCTCGCGCCGGCCCCCGCCTTCCGGGCCATCGTGTAGCTGTTGCCCTTGACCGCGGTCGTCATCCTGTACGGCCCGGAGCCGTCGGGACCCTGGTTCAGCGTGCTCGGCTCGTCGATCGCCCGCTGCCCGACGATCATGCCGGGCACGCCCGCCAGGACGGTCTGGAACTTGGCCTGCGGCGCCGCGAAGGTGAGCACCACCGTGTCGGCGCTCGGGGCCCGCACGTCCTTGATCTCCGTGGCGCCACCCTTCGCGAAGCCCGAGTACGACTGGAGCTTCGCGTTGCTGCGGCGGTCGAGGTTCTGCTTGACCAGCGACGCGGTGAGCTTGGAGCCGTCGGTGAAGGTGACGCCCGGCTTGAGCTTCAGCGTCATCTGCGTGTTGGCCTTGTTGTAGCTGAAGCTGGTGGCGAGTTGCGGGACGGCCTGTCCGTCGGCGCCCTCGGCGAAGAGCGACTGGTACACCGATTCGTAGAAGAGGCGCTGGCCGGCGCCGTAGAGCAGCGGGTCGTAGCCCTGGGGGGCCGGATCCGAGTCGTATCCCAGGGTGAGCGTGCTGCTCGGGGAACCTCCGGCACCGCTCGTCGAGTTGCCACAAGCCGCCGTGGAGAGGGCGACCAGAGCCAGAGTCAGCGCGCTGACCCCCAGGCGCTTGAAGTTGAAGCCAGTCATCGAAGCCTCTTGGGATGTCCAGGTCGGGGCCTTCGCCCAACTTGCCGAGAAGAATGGGTGGCGCACCTCACAACCGTCAGCAATGATTGCCATTGAATGAAATGTGTTTCCGAAAGGTGTCCTGTGAGCGACGACGCCACCTCCACCGCCGCAACCGTCCCCACCGCCACCCGGCCCCGGGGCAAGCGGCCACCCCAGGGCGAACCGGTCGTCGACCGGGCCCTTGCACTGCTGGCGACGTTCGACGCGACCCGGCGCCGGCTCAGCCTGCGCGAGTTGAGCCGGCTGAGCGGCATCCCGACCAGCACCACCCTGCGGCTGGCCGGCCGCCTGCTGGAATGGGGCGCCCTCGAACGCGACGAAGCGGGCTACTACACGATCGGCCTGCGTCTGCTGGAGATCGCCTCGCTGGCTCCCCGCGGGCACGGGCTGCGCCAGACCGCGCTGCCGTTCATGAGCGACCTCGGCGCCGTCACACGGCAGCACGTACAGCTCGCGGTTCGCGAGGGTTTGCAGGCGACTCTGGTCGAGCGCCTGTCGGCCCACAGCGCGGTCAAGGTGCACTACCGGGTCGGCGGCAAGATGCCGTTGCATGCGACCGGCATGGGCCTGGCGCTCCTCGCGTTCGCGCCGCTCGACGTCCAGGAAGAGATCCTCTCCCGGCCGCTGCACAGTGAGCCCGACAAGCGGCTGATCCCGGCCGCGGCGATGCGCCGGACCCTGGCGGAACTGCGCAGGGAACGGGTCGCCATCTTCCGCCGCACCGAACTGGAGACGCTGGTGGCTGTGGCCGCTCCGATCTTCGACGAGACCGACGAGGCGGTGGCCGCGATCGGCGTGCTGCTTCCCGAACGCGAAGCGCAGCCGCGCCGGCTCAGCTACGCGGTGCGCACCGCCGCCCAGGGCATCTCACGTGCCCTGGGCGCGCCGAGCGCGACGATGAGCTGAACCGTTTCCTCAGGCGGTGACGACGTGCCGGCCGGGACCGAGGAGCCGAACCGCCCCGCCCGGCACGACGACCTCCGCCGAGGTTCCTGGCGGCACGGTGACCTCGAGCCGGAATCCCTCCGTCTCGATCCGCCATGCCACCTCGATGCGCCCGTACGGCGACTCCAGCGCGGCCGAGGCGGACGTCAGGCGGCCACCCGGTACCGGCGCCACGCGGAAGCGCCGGTACGCGGGTTCCAGCGGTTGCAGACCTGCCGTACAGCGATGCAGGAAGCTGATCACCGCGCCCTTCGAGTAGTGGTTCAGGGACTCGTGCGGTGTTCCGTCGTCGGCGATGCCGTCCCACCGCTCCCAGACCGTGGACGCGCCGCGCTCGATCATGTGCAGCCAGGAGGGCGGGCTTTCCTGGAACAGCAGCTCGTACGCCAGGCCGGCCTGACCGTGCTCGACCAGCGTGGGCAGGAGGAGGGGCGTCGCCAGGAAGCCGGTGGCGAGACGGGTCCCGGCCGCCCGGATCAGTTCCACCAACTGCTCGACGACGGTCGCCCGATGTTCCGCGGGCACCAGGCCGAAGGCGAGTGCGCGCACAAGGTTGGCCTGGGTGGCAGGGCGCAGCGTGCCGTCCGCCGTGACGAACTCGGTGCGCCAGGCGGACCTGACGCGCTCCGCGAGTTCGCCGTAGCGAACCGCGTCGGCGGGTCGGCCGAGCACGTCCGCGATCCGTGCCATCAACCGCGCGGAGTGGGCGAAGTACGCGGTGGCGACATCGCTCTTGTCGCGGGCCAGGAAGGCACCGAAGTCATCGACGTCGTTGCCCGGTTCGAGCCATTCGCCCCAGTGGAATCCCGTGTCCCACAGGTATCGCTCGTGCGGTGCCTCGGGCCCGGTGCGGGCCGGGTGCCTGCCCGATGCGGCCATCCGCTCGGTCCGGTCGAGCCAGCGCACCATGCCGGGCCACAGTTCGGCCAGGATCCGCTCGTCGCCGTAGGCGCGGTAGAGCTCCCACGGCACGATCACGACGGCGTCACCCCAGCCGGCCGAGCCCTGCAACGGCGCCGTCGGACCCTGCCGCCCCTCCATCGGACCATGGGGTGAGATGTTGGCGACGGTGCCGTCCTCCGCCTGCTCGACGGCGACGTCGCCGAGCCACTTGGCCGAGAAGCCCGCGACGTCGTAGAGGAAGGCCGCCGTGGGCACGTAGAGCTGCCAGTCACCGGTCCACCCCGCGCGCTCACGGTGCGGGCAGTCGGTGGGAATCTCACAGGCGTTGTCGCGGAAGCTCCACACCGCCGCCTCGTGCAGGCGGTTGATCCGCTCGTCGCTGCACGAGAACCAGCCCGTGCGGCGCAGGTCGGTGTGGACCACCACGCCCGTCAGATCCGCGGGACTCAGTTCCTCGGGGTGTCCCTCGATCCGTACGTACTGGAAGCCGTGGGTGGTGTGGTGCGGCTCGAAGGAATCGCCGGCCCGTCCGGCGGAGACCACCTTGTCGACCTGACCGGCCGGAAGCGGCTCGGGCAGGAACGGCACGGCCGGCTTCAGATGCTCGGTCGTGACATCGCCGTCCGGGCCGAGCGCCTCACCGTGCGTCAGGGTCAGTTCGGTGCCCTCGGGGCCGAGCCGGTCGAGCCGCACCCAGCCGTTGATGTTCTGCCCCAGGTCGACGACCTGACGGTCCCCGACCCGGGCCACCGACCTCGGGCGCAGCTCCTCGATCCGGCGGACCGGTGGGGCGGGGGACCAGATGAGCGTCTCGTAGCCGAGTGCCGCAACCTCTACCGGGTCCCATTCGGCGTCCGGATCGGTCGACCCACGAGCTCCACGCCGGTCCTCGGTGACGCCGTCGATGAGGTCGGCTCGGGTCACGGTCGAGACCCGTGATTCCCACCCGGCGTCCGTGCCGAACACGGCCGTGGTGCCGTCGGCGTACTCGACCTCCAACTGCGCCAGGAACGCCGTGTGTTCGCCCCACTGGTCCGCGGCCCGGAAGATGCCGAGCCGGCCGCGGAACCAGCCGTCGCTGAGCAGTGCGCCGAGCGCGACCTCTCCGGGAACGAGCAGGGCGGTGACGTCGTAGGCCTGGACGGGGAGGCGTCGGGTGTAGTTGGTGTAGCCGGGTGCGAGCTCGACGTCGCCGACGCGGGTGCCGTCGAGGAACGTCTCGTAGACACCGTGCGCGGTCGCGTAGAGGCGGGCCCGGCGCACGGGCCGGTCGACGACGAACCGGCGGCGCAACTCGTAGGCGGGGCGTTGGCCGGGTGCGGCGACCTCGGGCTCGTAGGGCCGGATCCAGTCGGCGGACCAGTCGCTCGCGTCGAGCAGCCCGGTCTCGAAGACGGCCCGCTCCGACCACGCGGACTCGCCGCGATCGGTCCGCAGCCGCACCTGCCAGGCGACGGCGGCCGCCGAGCCCAGCGGCGCGAAGGGCCAGGCGACCAGCACGCTCGCGGCACCCTCGACCCAGCCCGTGTCGTGCTCGACTGCGTTGATCCCGGCGCGGATCCGGTAGGCCTGCTGGGCCGCCGTTCCGGCCGGAAGCCGCCACGAGAGCCGCGGTGAGCGTTCGCCGAGGCCGAGCGGGGAGTCTCCGAGATGTTCGACGGCGAGGGAACCCGGAACGCTCATGCCGCGGTCCGTTCGGCCTGACGGACGGTGGAGGCGATGAGATCCAGCGCCATCGCGGTGGGCTCCAAGGTGGCCGCCCAGTTCAAGAAGCCGTGCGGCATGGTGCGCACCATCACCTGGCGGACATCGGCTCCCGCACCGGCGAGTGCCGCCGCGAACCCCTCGCCGGAGACCCGCAGGTCGTCGTACTCCCCGTTGAGCACCAGCGTCGGACACAGGCCGCGCAGGTCGCCGAGTATCGGGAAGGCATAGCCGTCGGCCTTGCTGAGCGGGCCGCCGAGGTAGTTGTGGTTGAAGAACCGGTGCATCGCGGGCGGCATCCGCATCTCCGCAGGCAGTTCGTCCAGCAGCCCGAGATGCTCCGGCGGCAGAGCCGGGAGGACCGCGTGGGCCACTCCGTAGGCGAAGATCAGGCAGGCCGGGGGACGCTGGTCCTCGTCGCGGAGCTTCAGGGCCGCCCCGGCCGCCAGATTGGCTCCGGCGCTCGCTCCCCCGACCGACACCAGGTCCGGATCGACCCCGAGTTCGGCGGCGCTCTCCCGGACCCAGCGCACCGCCGCGACCACGTCGTCGTGCGGCACCGGGTGGTGGACCCCGTCCTGACACAGCCGATAGTCCACCGATACGACGATCACGTCACCGCGGACGGCCACCTCACGCGCGACCCAGTCGGCCTCGGGCATGTCGAGATCGCCCATCATGAACGCCCCACCGTGCATCCACACCAGGCACGGCCGCGGGCCGGCGCCGGGACGCTCCCCGTAGACCCGTACCGGCACCGGGCCGTGCGGGCCCGGTGCCGTGGTGTCGCGTACCGACAGGTCGGGCACCTCGTAGTCCGGCCAGGACTGGTAGGCCGCACGACGCTCGGCGTACTGCGGATCCTCGAAGAAGGACCGCATGTCGGGCACGCCCTCGATGAGTTTCAACCGCTTGAGAACTTCACGATGAATCGGCATGGATCGCAGAGTTCCGGAAGCCGTGCGCCCGGTCACGCCACGGTGCCATTCAATGGAATGTCAGCCGTGTCCCGAGTAGTGCAGCCGGCGCACGATCACGTGGCCCTCGCTCGCGAACGGCCCGATCACGCGGCCGGTGAACGCCTTGGCCGTCTCGAAGCACCAGTGCCGGCCGTCGAGTTCCGTCAGGGTGACCTCGGTGTCGGCCGACCTGGCGGTCAGGCGGATCCGGTCGCCGCCGACCGCTCCCGCGGAGAAGTCGGCGGGCGGCGGTGTCATCGTGACGGTCAGTTCCACCTCGCCGGCCGGCAGGGTCGCGTGCCAGCTCCGGTCGAAACCGGCCACGACGGCGCGCGCCGTGATCTCCACTCCCCCGGCGCTCGTCCGCGCCTCCAGCGCGATGCTGTTGTCCTCCGCGTTGCGTACGGCCAGGCCGCCGGCCCCCGCGCTCACGTCGAACACCGCGCCGACGGTGGCCGTCAAGTGCCGTTGCCTGCGGCCGAGGAACGCCGGGTGCGTCCCGTCGAGCCCGGTGCTTCCGGCACTGGAGATCAGCAGTCCGCCGGAGACGGTCCGGGCGAACTCCGTCGCCGGCCGGCGCACCGCGATCCACACGGGATCGGAGAACGCCGACGCCTCGGTGAAGTCGTAGTCGGCCTCTTCCATCGACGGCGGCAGGTCGGCCAACCGCGGTCGTGGCCAGCCGTCCACCCAGTCGACGGTCCCCAGGAAGGTCTCCCTCCCCAGCGGGGAGAACGACTGGGCCAGTCCTACGGGCCGAACGCCGAGGCAGACCAGCGCCGTACCCTCATCGGTCTCGACCAAGTCCGCGTGACCGAGGTTCTGCACCGGCGAACCGGTGCCGGAAGCCGTCAGAACGGGGTTGGCCGGGCAGCTCTCGAACGGGCCCTCAGGACGTGGTGCGCGGGCGACCGTCACCGCGTGACCTCGATCGGTGCCGCCTTCGGCGACCACGAGGTACCACCACTCGCCCCGGTGGTAGAGGTGCGGCCCCTCCGGGGAGTACAGCCCGCTGCCCGGCCAGATCGCCCGCGGCACCTCCAGTGCCTCCCCGGTGGAGAGATCGACCCGCACCTGCTGGATCGGATCGGGGTGGCGCGCGAAGGTGACGATCGCCGTGCCGTCCTCGTCCCACTCGAGGTCGGGGTCGATGCCGTCGACCGCCGGAATCGTCACGCCGTCGCTCCACGGACCGGCCGGGTCCGTCGCGGTGAAGACGACACAGCCGCGCCCGCCGAGGAAGACGGTCACGATCAGATGGAAGACACCGTGCCGGTAGCGCAGTGTCGGCGCCCAGACTCCGCCCGGAGTCGGCACCCGATCGAGTTGGACCTGTCCGGGACGGGTCGCCACATGCCCGATCTGACGCCAGGTGCGCAGGTCGGTGCTGTGATGGACCGGAAGCCCGGGAAGGTATTCGAACGATGAGGTGACGAGGTAGTAGTCGGTACCCACCCGCACCACGCTGGGATCCGGGTTGAAGCCCGGCAACAACGGATGACTCATGTCTTCGCCAGGTCGCGAAGGAACCGGATCGCCTGCTGGTGGAGTGCGGCCGGGTCCTCGGCACCGTCCCAGAAATGGCCGGCGCCGGGTACGAGGACGAGTTCGGCCGTGCCACCGGCGGCGGTCAGCGCCGTGACGAAGCTCGTGCTCTGGGTGTTCGGCACCATCGTGTCGCTGTCTCCGTGCATGACCAGCATGGGCGGCGCGTCGGCGCGGACATGGGCGATCGGGCTCGCCTCGCGCGCCAGGTCCGGCACCGAGCCGGTGGGAGCGCCGAGGAAGAGGGCTTCGCGTGTCTCCGGGTCGGACGATCCGGGCATGGCGGCCAGGCCGGTCACCGGGAACCAGGCCACCACGCCGGCCACCTCCGTGCCGGTGAGCGCCGCCAGCAGGGCGAGATGGCCGCCCGCCGAATCACCCCACAGGAAGACCGGTCCTGCGCTCACCCCACGCTCGGCCAGCAGAGCGCCGACCGCCGACACCGCGGCTCGGACGTCATCAAGAGCCGCCGGATAGATCGCCTCGCCACTGAGCCGGTAGTCGATCGCGGCGACCGCGAACCCGGCCCGCACCATCGCGGCGTAGAACTCCTCACGAAGGCACGGCAGCGGGTGGCGGCGCGAGCCGCGTCGCCAGCCGCCGCCATGCACGTGAACGATGACCGCCGCCCGGCGCTCCACGTCATCCGAGGAGAACTCGGGCACATGCAGGTCGAGTTCCAGCGGGCGGAAGCCGGGGACCGCGCCGTATTCGACGCCGAGGTGACTCCTCATGCCACGGAGAGCGCGAGACGGTCTGCCCGCTTGTGGAAGCGGCCGCCCTGCATGATGGCGGCGAGGTTGTCGGCGTCCTGGAGCACCGTGACATCCCGGGTCGGGTCGCCGTCCACGACGAGGACGTCCGCCAGGTGGCCCGGGACGAGGTGGCCCACCGGCATGTCGAGCACCTGACCGCCGTAGAAGGTGGCGGCCTTGAGCGCTTCGAGCGGGGTGTAGCCGAAGAGCGTCACGAACAGTTCGAGGTCGCGGGCGTTGCGGCCGATCGGATTGTTCGGGAAGCCGTAGTCGCCGCCGGGCAGCACCCGCAGACCGCGCCTGCGCAGCTCGGGGTAGAGCTCTGTCATCGCCTGGAGCGACGTCACCGAGCCCATCTTCTCCGCCATCGCGGTGTCGATACCGAACTCCTCGCCCTCGTGGACATTGGCCCACATGATGCCGACCGCCGGCGACAGGAAGATCGAGTCCTTCGCCTCGTCGAGCAGATCGATGGCCTCCTCGTCCGCGTACGAGCAGTGGTAGATCGAGCGGAAGCCGCTGCCGACAGCCAGCTTGATCGACTCGGGGTTCTGGGCATGGCAGTTGAGCCACACCCCGGACTCGCGGGCCTGCTCACCGGCGGCACGCGCCTCCTCGGCGCTGTACTGCGTGACCATCGAGCCGCCCGCGAAGAAGACATCGTCATTGCTCATCAGGAGCTTGACGCTGTCGAAGCCCAGATCCGCCTGTTCGCGGATGAACTCACGTACGGCGTCCGGGCCGGTCTTCTTCTCGCGCGGACCGTCGGGACCCATCTGCACCGGGTTGTTGTCCCGCTCGAAGGAGGCCGCGCGCAGGCGCGGTCCGACGGCGGCACCGGCCTTGATCTGCTCCCGCAGGATGATCTCGGTCGGTACGGGAGTGAGCGAGCCCGCCGAGTAGGCGCTGGTGAAGCCCTGGTCGAGCAGGATGCGGGCGTTGCGCCTGGCGATCTCCAGGTGCTCGTCCGGCGTCGGCATGTGATGGAAGAAGCTGACGTCCAGCGGCGGGTTGAACGACGGATCGATGTGTCCGATGGCCGAGGGGAACGTCAGGTGGCAGTGGGACTCGATCATGCCGGGCATGACCGTCCTGCCGGCACAGTCGACGACCTGGTCTCCCGGCTCCGCCACCACGCCGCCGCCGGCGACCACGGCTTCGACCGTGTCGCCCCGTACCACCAGGTCGGCGCGGAACGCCGGCTCTCCGGATCCGTCGAAAACAGCCCCGTTGACGAAGAGGACGCGCTGGGCAGTCATGTCAGGCTCCGATCATGTTGTAGCCGCCATCGGCCACAAAATAGCTGCCGGTGATGTGATTGGCGTCGGGCGTCGCGAGGAAGAGCGCCGCTCCGGCGACCTCCTCGGGCTTGGGGATGTGGTGCATCGGGGTCATCTCCCGCAACTTGTCTCCCCGGCCGTTCCTGTAGTCCTCGCGGCCCAGCATCCGCTCCGTCTCCATGAAGCCCGGCGCGAAGGTGTTCACCCGGACCTTCGGCGCGAATGCCTGTGCGTAGGACTTGGTGATGCCGAGAATTCCGTACTTGGCGGCCGCGTACTGCGGGGCACGGGCGCTGCCCCGCACCACCACGGTCGAACCCACGTTGACGATCGCGCCCCCGTCGGGCTGTTCGAGCATGCGCGAACCGAACTCGTGGGTGCACATCAGGGTGCCCTTGAGGTCGACGGCCAGCGTGTGATCGACCGCCTCCTCCGTGATCTCGCGCCAGGACATCTGGTCACTGGCCATGTCGCCCACATTGTTGACCGCGACATCGAGGCGGCCGAAACGGTTCCACACCTCGTCGGCCATGCGCTTGATCTGGGCCCACTCGACGATGTCGGCCTGGACCAGGAATGCCTTGCGGCCCTCCGCCTCGACCCGTTCCGCGGTGCGGCGGGCCCCGGCCTCGGAGCTGCGGTAGTGGATCGCGACGTCGGCGCCCTCTTGGGCGGCACGGACGGCGATCTCGGCACCGAGACCCGTGCCGGCGCCGGTGACCAGTACGACCTTGTCGGTGAACCGCTGCGGGGAAGTCATGGGGGGTGCTGCCTTTCAGACGAGGGTACGACCGCCGTCGACGTACATGACGTGGCCTGTCACGAACGCGGACTGGGCGGAACTGAGGAACAGGAGCGGACCGAGAAGGTCATCGGTCGTTCCGAGACGGCCGGCCGGCACCAGGCCGACCATGGATTCCCGCATGCCGGGCTTCTCCAGGTAGGCCTGTGTCAGCTCGGTCTCGGTGTAGCCGGGGGCGATCGCGTTGACCGTGACGCCATGGGGCGCCCACTCACGGGCCATGACCCGGCAGAGTTGGTTGACCCCGCCCTTGGTCGCGGCGTACGGCGCGTGATGGGCGTGGGCGAGCAGCCCGGAGACGGACGAGAGGAACACGATCCGGCCGTGACCGGCGGCGACCATCAGCGCGCCGGCCGCCTGAGCCGTCCACACCGCGCTCTTGAGGTTCACATCGATGATCCGCTCCCAGACATCGTCGGGGGTCTCCAGAGCGGGCCGCCGGTCGTTCATCCCGACGGCGTGCAGGAAGACGTCAAGACCGCCCAGCGATTCGGCGGCATCGGCGACAGCCGCGCGAGCCTCTTCGGCATCGGTGAGGTCCGCGACCCGCGTCCCGACGCGAACGCCGAGTTCGGCCGCCTCCTTCACCAGTGCGGACAACCGTCCTTCGTCGACATCTGCCACCACCACCCGCGCACCCTGCCGGGCGAGAGCCAGCGCGGCCGCCGCGCCGATGCCCCCGGCACCTGCGACGAGCGCCGCGCGGTTGTGAAGTCCTAGCCAATCCGTCATGCCGAGCATCCAAGGCGGCCCATGTGACCCGGACTACGGCTGTTTCATTCATCGGCACACCTCAGGACACGCCTGCCATTGCCCGGCACGCGCATCGCCTCGGCCCCGCGTCGGCCGCAGAGTGAAGTCATGACTCGCCTCCCGCGCCCCACACCTCACGAACTCGACGCCGCACAACGTGTCCTGTACCACGCGATCGCTGACGGACCACGAGCGAACGGGCCGCGGCTCTTCTCTCTCACGGACGGCGAGGGTCGGCTGAACGGCCCGTTCAACGCGATGCTGCACGCGCCGGCGGTGGGGTCCGCGCTGCAAGAACTCGGGTCGGCCATCAGGTACCGCACCACACTGAGCGACCGGGTTCGCGAGATGGCCATCCTGATCGTCGCGGCTCACTGGGACTCCGCCTTCGAGCGCTACGCCCACGAGCCGATCGGCAGGGCGGCGGGCCTCACCGAGGCCGAGCTCACCGCCATCCGCTCCGGCGGAGTACCGGAGCTGAGCGACCCGGCGGAAGCGGCAGCGGTCGACCTCGTGGCAGCGATGGTCGCCACCGGCGATGCCGGCGACGCGCTCTTCGATCATGCCGTTTCATTGAACGGAACGGAGGCGGTGGTGGAGCTCACCACCCTGGTGGGCTACTACGCGACGCTCGCGCTTCAGTTGCGCGTCTTCCGCGTCGGACAACCAGGAGACCCCTCATGAAACTCGTGACTTTCGACAACGGCCAGGTCGGCTACCTGGACGGTGACGACGTGGTGCAACTCGATGTTCCTTCGATGCGCGACTATTTCGAGCGTGACGGCCAGGTCGACGAGACCGGCCACCGCTTCGCCCTCACCGACGTGCGTCTCCAGGCGCCGATCGTGCCGAAGAAGTTCTTCCACACGGCCGGGAACTTCACCGACCATCACGACGAGCTGACCGCCGTCGACTGGTCGCACCCGGTGCACAAGGGCATCGTCTTCTTCCAGAACGTCGACGCGATCATCGGACCCGACGAGGCGATCGTCTATCCCGAGGGACTCACCAAGGAGCTCGACTACGAGCTCGAGCTGGCGATCGTGATCGGCAAGAGCGGCAAGTTCTTCGGCCCGGAGGAGGCCGAGGAGTACATCGCCGGCTACACCGTGTTCAACGACATCACCGCCCGCGACATCCAGCGCCGCGAGATGCAGTCCGGCGTCTTCTCGTTCTCCAAGTCGATCGACACCTTCTGTCCCATCGGCCCGTGGATCGTCACCAAGGACGAACTGCCGAACCCGCAGGCCCTCGCCATGGAACTCCGCGTCAACGGCGAGCGCCGGCAACGCGGCAACACCGAGCAGATGGTGATCTCGATCCCGCACCTGGTGGCCTACCACTCGGCGCAGGGCTACAGCGCCGGCGACATCATCACCACCGGAACGATCTCGGGCGTCGCGGCCGTGCAGCCCAACCCTTTCGACTTCTACCTCCAGCCGGGCGACCGGATCGAGGCCGAGATCGAGGGGATCGGCACCCTGCGCAATCCGGTCGTCGCGTGGAAGGACGCGCACGACACCGAGCCCTACTCGACCGACCTCTACGGTCCGGCGAACTGAGGAGGCGGAGATGCGCATCGCCACACTGGCCGACCGCGCCGTGCTCCTCGTCGAGGACGGGGCGGTCGACATCGCGACCGCCTCGAACGGCCGTTTCGGCTCCGACCCGATGGAACTCCTGGACCGCTGGGCCGAGTTCGAGACCTGGGCCGCGCAGGCGGAACTCCCCGCCGCCACGCCGTACCGCGAAGCCGACCTGAACGCGCCTGTTCCCCGCCCCCGGCAGGTGTTCGCGGTCGCGCTGAACTACCGTCCGCACGCCGCCGAGGCGGGCTACGTCGCTCCCGAGATCCCGCTGGTCTTCACCAAGTTCCCCAGCTGTATCGCGGGACCTCAGGCCGAGGTCGAGCTGCCCGACGGCAACGTCGACTGGGAGCTGGAGATGGTGGCCGTGATCGGCCGGGCCTGCCACCGCGTCCCGGCCGAGGAGGCGTGGGATGTCGTCGCCGGCCTGACCGTGGGCCAGGACCTGTCCGAGCGACGGCTCCAACTGACCGGCACCCCGGCCCAGTTCTCCCTGGGCAAGTCCTACCCGGGCTTCGGCCCGACCGGCCCCGCGCTGGTCACCCCGGACGAGCTCGCCGACCGGGACGACATGGCCATCGAGTGCCTGCTCAACGGCGAGAGCGTCCAGGCCGCGCGGACCAGCGAGATGATCTTCTCGGTTCCCCGGCTGATCGAGTTCATCAGCACCGTCTGCCGGCTGCACCCGGGCGACCTGATCTTCACGGGTACGCCCGCGGGCGTCGGCAACCGCCGGGTGCCGCAACGCTTCCTCGGCCCGAAGGACGTCCTGGTCAGCCGCATCGAGGGCCTGGGCGAGCTGCGCCAGACCTTCCGCTCGGACCGGGAGGACTGAGGGGCGCTACCGGCACGGGTTGGTTCGACCGGGCAGGCCGGGTGGGCCGGTTTCCGTCGGACGTGCCGGATACGGAGTGCGCACTGCCGTGCGGGCGTACTGCCGTCCGGGCCTACTGTCGTGCGGGCGCACTGCCGTATGGGCGCACTGCCCTTGCTACGGGTGTCGGCTCGGCCGCCAGGGGGGCGGCCGAGCCGGCATCCACTGCCGCCTTCGGACCCTGGACGCGATAACCAGTCCCCCACTGCGTGAACTGACCTTCCGAGCAGACAGTCCTCAAGGCGCGGGGGTACGTGCTACCTCTCTGGCGTTCTCCCTGGTTGCCGCGTCCAGAAAGGTAGTTGAGCGTTCGATCCGACGCGGGGCTGTCCCCCTGCGTCGCTTCACGGGGAGGGCGACACCGACCGGCTCGGATCCTGCGTGGTGTCACAGCCCGGACGTCGGCGAGATGTGTTCCGGCTCCGGGCCATGCCCACGGCATGTCAATGCGCGAAACTCTTGCCAGCAATGGTGAGCGATGATTCACTTCGGGCCACTCCCCCCACCCCGCGACGCGCCTCGGCGAGCACGGAGGTTCACCCATGGATCCGCTGACCGCATCCGGACCTGTGCCCGCCGACGGCGCCGGTCGCTGCGCGCGACGCGCGGCCTCCTGCCCGGCGCCCTGGTGATCGCGGGCGGGGTCTGCGGGATGCTCTTCCCGTCGGTGGGCAAAGGTCCCCTGCTCCTTCTGCTGGTCGCACTGAGCGGAGGCTTCGTGGCGGCCGGCTACGGCATCGCCTTCGCGGGTCTGTCCGACGTGGTGCCGCCGTCCCAGCGCGGGCCGGCCTTCGGCTTCGTCACCGCCGTGTACTCGCTCGGCGGGATCGCCGGCCCGGCGGTCGCGGGGGCGCTGGTCGCCGGCAGTGCGACGCGAGCGGGCGGTTACACCGAGACATTCGTCGGTCTCGGTGCCGTCGTACTCGTCGGCGGCCTGCTGGCCCTGGCCCTGGTTCACCCGGAGCGCGACGTCGCGCTCCTCCACAAAGCCGCCGCGGATGAGGTTGGTTATCAAAGATTCACTCTGACGGTCGCCGGACATGAGACCCGGACCGGATCACCGCCCCACTAAGATGGCCGCACACAAGAACGCATCGGGCGAGCAGGGAGAACAAGGCGCGTGGCAACCCGCAGACCGCCGGACCGCAAGCGGCGTATCGCCGACGCCGCCGCTGTGCTGTTCCGCGAGCGGGGCTTCCGCAACGTCTCGGTGTCGGACGTCGCCGAGGCGGTGGGCATCACCGCTCCCGCGCTGTACCGGCACTTCCGCAACAAGCAGGCGCTGCTGGCCTACGTGGTGGCCGCGGGCATGGACACCATGGACGCGGTCGGGCGGCGCGAGGGCGAACGGACCGATGTCGACACGCTGATCGACGACGCCATCGCCATGATGAGCGAGCGGCGCGGCCTGGCCACCCTTTGGCAGCGCGAGCTCCGGCACCTGCACGACACCGAGCGCGAGGAGCTGCGCCACCGCCTGTCCTCGATCGCCTCCGGCTACGCCGGACTGATCCGCGCCGAACGACCCGGGCTCGCCCCGGGCGACGAGGACCTGCTGACCTGGGCGATGCTGGGCGTCTGGGCCAGCATGGCGGCCCATCGTTTCACCCTGCCGAAGCGCCGTCAGGACGCGCTGCTGCACCGACTGTGCCGTACCGTCGTCGACTGCCCGCTCGGCACCTCGGGGTCGGCGGACGCCCCGGCGCCCACCGAGGTGGCGGCCGACGGGGCAGCGGCCACGGCGGCCTTCACCGGATCGCGCCGCGAACAGATGCTGACCGAGGCGATCCGCCTGTTCGACGAACGCGGCTTCCAGTCCGTCTCCACGGACGACATCGGCGAGGCGGTCGGGACCTCCGGGCCGAACGTCTACAAGCACTTCCCCAGCAAGCTGGACCTGCTGTCCGCGGGTGTCACCCGTGGAGGCGAGCGGCGTGAGGCGGGCACCGCCCAGGCCCTCGCACGGGCGACGACCCCGCAGCAGGCGCTGGACAACCTGCTGCACGCGTACGTCGAATTCGGCATGGAGAACCGTCACTTGCTCGGCCTGCTGGTCAGCGAGCTCGACCAGTTGCCCGAGCAGCAGCGCAAGCGCAGCACGCAGGTGCAGCGAGATTTCCTCGCGCTCTGGGTCAAGATCCTCGACGCGGCCGCGCCCGGCCTGGAGCAGACCGAGGCCAAGATCGTGGTCTGCGCCGTCTTCTCCGTGGTCGACACGATCTGCCGCAACCGTCGTCTGTTGCAGCGCCCCGACCTCGGCGACCGCCTCGTCGAGATCGGCCAGGCCCTGCTGCTCGCCCGCTGAGGAACGCCGGGCTCAGGCCCAGACCCGGACCCGGACCCGGACTCGGACCCGGGCTCGGACTGCGGACTCGGGCTCGGGCTCGGGCTCGGGCTCGGATTGCGCCGGCCGGGAGTCAGCCGTCCGACCGTGTCGCCGGCGAAGGCCGGGCCGCAGACGTTCAGGACGACCGCGAGCTGAATCGGCGCTCCGAGGCCGGATATCGCCGGCAGGCCGCACTCCGTCGCGAGGCCGCCTCCGGGCGGCGGGCCGCCCTCCGCCGGGAAGGCGCCGTCACGAGAAACAGGCCGTCGCGGAGGACCAGACCGTCGCGTTCGTAGAGGCCGCCCCGGCAACCGGCGACGAAGCCCAGTCAACATCCTAAAGGTCGCCTCGGCCGTCCATGGCGGAGCGGCGAACCGTGCCGAGGCCGCCCGTGTCGGAGCCCCGGACCGGGCCCAGGTCGCCCAGGGAGGAGCCTCGCCCCCCGGCAAGGCCGTTCCATGGCAGAGCCCCGCTCCGCACCAAGGTCGCCCCATCGCAGAGCCTCGCTCCGCGCCAAAGCCGTCCATGGCAGAGCCCCGCAGACCGCCTCGCGGTTGATCCGGGCCCGATCCGGGCCGATACCGGTGTCGCCCGATCGCGCTGCCGCTCAGCCACCCAGGTGCTCCCTCCGGGCCGTCGAACCCCTTCACACCCGGACGCCCGACTTCCGCCTTCTCAACTCGACGTACGCAGACTATAGACATCCGAGTTAGCTGAAATTAACTTGATGCTACGCAGTCCAATGGATCACGGGGATTCAACTTCCCCATGCGTGTACGCCTGTCAGGCAGCAAGACTTCACTTACTTCGGGACTGGAGAACTCGTGCCGTCCGTCCTGCCCAAGAACATGCCGCCCACATTCGACCTGCCCCGCGTCGGTGCCGACGCCCTCCTCGCGGGCGCCGCCCGCGCCTACCCGGACCGCGTCGCCCTGCGCGACGGCGAGGAGACGCTCACCTTCCCCGAGCTGTACGACGCCGCCCTCCGGGTCGCCGGCGGACTGCGCCGTCGCGGCCTGGAGCCCGGCGACGTACTGGCGCTGCACATGCCGAACAGCCATTGGTACCTCGCCGTCTACTACGGCGCCCTGTGCGCCGGGATCGCCGTCGCGCCGATCAATCCCGGGCAGCCCGTCGGCGCGCTCCGCGACCAACTGCGCGACTGCGGTGCGAAGGCCGTCGTCACGCACCCGGCCAACGCGGCACCGCTGGCCGAGGCGACCGGGCCCGGCGTCGGGTTCGTCGTACAGATTCCCGGTACGGCCGCGAGTCCGGCCCCCGAAGGCACCGGACCGCTCGCCCCGGGATTCATCTCCCTCGACGACCTGCTGGCCGAGGCGCCGCTGGAGGGTTACCGGCCCGACCCCGAGCTGGTGGCCCATCTACAGTTCACCGGAGGCACCACCGGCCGGTCCAAGGCGGTCCGGGTGCTGCACCGCAACCTGGTCGCCAACGTGCTGCAAACCGGCTGCTGGCGCTCCGCCACGCTGCCGAGCCTCGACGAACCGGGTGGCGTCCGGGTGACCCGGATCGAGGACCCCGCTCCGAAGACGATCACACCGGGCGAGGGCACGCACATCGCGATCGCCCCGCTCTTCCACGGGCTCGGGCTCGTCGGCCACAACCTCAACACCCTGCTCGGCACCACCTCCGTCATCACCGGCGGCCGCTTCGACCCGGACGGTTTCCTGCGGGACATCGAGACCTACCGGGTCACCCACATGACCGGCTCACCGGCCATGTACTACGGGATGCTGCGCAGCAAGGAACTCGGCAGGCGGGACCTCTCCTCGGTCCGGATGATCACCTCCGGCGCCGCGCCCATCGACACCTCCGCGCTGTTGGCCCTGCGCGAGGCGATCCCCTCTGCGAGCGTGACCGAGGGCTACGGGCTCAGCGAGGCCACCATGGGCCTGACCATGTCCCCGCACGGCGCCGACACTCCGACGCCGCTGGGCAGTGTCGGCGTCGCCATCCCCCACACCGAGATCGAGATACGTCACCCGGTCGGCGAGCGGGCGCTGCCCGTGGGTGAGGTGGGTGAGGTCTGGGCCCGGGGCCCGCAGGTCACCGACGGCTACCAGGACGAACCCGAACTCACCGCCATCCAGTTCGTGAACGGCTGGCTCCGCACCGGCGACCTCGGCCACCTCGACGACAACGGCTACCTGTATCTCGTCGGCCGAGCAAAAGACATGCTCATCTACAAGGGCTACAACATCTACCCCCAGCCCCTGGAAGAGCTCCTCTGCTCCCACCCCGCCATCGCCCAGGCAGCCGTCATCGGACGACCACGACCCGACGTCGGCGAAATACCCGTCGGCATCGTGGTCCTGCGACCGGGCGCCGCCCGCGAGGGCCTCGCGCTGGAGCTGATGGACTACGTCGCCGAGCGCGTCGCCCCCTACCAGCGGGTGCGCGAGGTACAGGTCGTCGACGTCCTGCCGCTCACGCCGACCGGCAAGGTGCTCAAGACCGCGCTGCGCGACCGTCTGGACGCGCCGCGCGGCTGAGCCCCTGAATGTCCGGGGCGGCGCCGCTATGGGACACCGCGCCGTCTCCGGTGTTCCGTCGGTTTGAGGGAACCGCCGGAACTCGCGAAGGCCCCTCGTCCGGTGCGGACGAGGGGCCTTCGCCGCGTCACCGTGCCCTGCCGCACCACAGCAAGGTCCTCCGCCCGGACCGGGCGGAGGACCTTGGTGGAAGCAGTCGTCCCTCAGGTCGAGGGGATGCTCACGACCTTGCGGTGCGGCGGTGCGATCTCGTGGCCGAAGCGGCGCCCCGAGCCGGAGACGAGCGCCACGTTGCCCTCCAGGGTTCCCATGGTGTGTCAGCTCCCCTCTCGTGCCGGCAGGCCGACCTCGGCCAGTACCTCGGCCGTATGTGCACCGATGGCCGGCGCGGGAAGCGGTGTCCCGGCCGGGGTGCCCGCGAAGCGCGGCGCCGGGGCGGGCTGGAGCAGGCCGTTCTCGGTGTAGTAGGTGCCGCGGGCGACGTTGTGCGGGTGCGCGGCGGCGTCCGTCAGGCCGTGGACTGGCGTGACGCAGGCCTCGCGGCCCTCGAACGCGGCCGTCCACTCGGCGCGGGTCCGGCCCGCGAAGACCGTGGCCAGCACGTCGGCCATGCGCGGCCAGGCGTCGCGGTCGTGCTGCCGGGCGAAGAGGGGGTCCTCGCTCAGACCCAGCACGTCCAGCAACTCGGCGTAGAACGGCGGCTCCACGCTGCCGACGGCCATGTGGCCGCCGTCGGCGGTGCGGTAGCAGCGGTAGAACGGAGCGCCGCCGTCGAAGAGGTTGGCCCCGCGGCGGCCGGCCCACCGGCCGGTCGCCAGCAGGCCGTGGATCAGGGCGAGTTGGACGGCGGTGCCGTCGGTCATGGCTGCGTCCACGACCTGGCCCAGGCCGGTGCGGGAGGCGTGGGTGAGAGCGGTGGTGATGCCGAAGGCGAGCAGCAGACCGCCGCCGCCCATGTCGCCGAAGAGGTTCAACGGGACCGGCGGGATCTCGCCCTCCGCGCCGAGCATGCCGAGCGCGCCGGCCACCGCGATGTAGTTGATGTCGTGTCCGGGTGCCTGGGCGAGCGGGCCGTCCTGGCCCCAGCCGGTCATCCGGCCGTAGACCAGCCGGGGGTTGCGGATCAGGCAGTCCTCGGGGCCGAGACCGAGCCGCTCGACGACGCCGGGGCGGAAGCCCTCGATGAGGGCGTCGGCCCTGTCGACGATCCGGAGCACGGCCTCGACGTCGGCCGGGTCCTTCAGGTCGAGCACCACCGAGCGGCGGCCCCGGTGCAGCACCGGGTGTGCGGAGGCGCGGCCCGCCTCGGCGGGCCGGTCGACGCGGATCACGTCCGCGCCCTGGTCGGCCAGCAGCATGCCCGCGAAGGGCCCCGGTCCGATCCCGCCGAGCTCGACGACGCGGAGCCCGGCGAGCGGACCGGTCTTGGCGGCGGCGGGCGACGACGTCACAGTCCGAGGTCCTTGGCGATGATGGTCTTCATGACCTCGCTGGTGCCGCCGTAGATGCGGGACACCCGGGTGTCCGCGTACAGGCGGGCGATCGGGTACTCCAGCATGTAGCCGTAACCGCCGTGGAGCTGAAGGCACTTGTCGATGACGCGGGCGGCCGTCTCGGTGCAGAACAGCTTGATCTTCGCGGCGTCGGCCGGGCTCAGCTCGTGCGTGTCGTCCAGCTCGATGCCCTTGTCGACCAGTGCCTGTCCGGCCTCGACCTCGGTGGCGCACTCGGCCAGCACGAACTTGGTGTTCTGGAAGGCGGCCACGGGCTTGCCGAAGACCTGGCGCTGCTGGGTGTACTCCTTGGCGAAGCCGATCGCGGCCGTCGCCGTGGCCACCGCGCCGACACCGATGGACAGGCGCTCGCGGGCGAGGTTCTGGCCGAGGTGGCGGAAGCCCTGGCCGACCTCGCCCAGGACGTTCTCCACCGGAACGCGAACGTCGGTGAAGGACAGTTCGGAGGTGTCCGAGGCGCGCAGGCCGATCTTCTCCAGCTTGCGGCCGTACGCGAAGCCCTCGGAGTCGGTGGGGACGACCAGCAGGGTCAGCCCGAGGCGCCGGTCCTCGGCCGGAGCCGGGGAGGTACGGGCGACGACCACGCACAGTTCGGAGTTGAGCGCACCCGTGATGAAGGTCTTGGCGCCGTTGACGACGTAGTGCGTGCCGTCCTCGGAGAGCTTCGCGGTGGTGCGGATGCCGGCCAGGTCGGAGCCGGTGCCGGGCTCGGTCATGGCGATGCACAGGCAGGTCTCGCCGGAGGCGATGCCGGGCAGCCAGCGGCGCTTCTGCTCCTCGTCGGCGATGTTCAGCAGGTAGGGCAGCACGATGCCGGTGGTGACCGTGTAGTGGCCGAAGGAGACGGCGGCGCGGGCCACCTCCTCGGAGATGACGGTCTGGTACTTGTAGCTGGTCTCGCCCGGGCCGCCGAACTCCTCGGGGATGCCGAAGCCCATCACGCCCAACTCGCCGAGCTGGTGGAACAGTTCGCGCGGGACACGGTTGTCGTGCTCCCACTGCTCGTAGTGCGGCGAGACCTCCTTGGCGATGAAGTCCCGGATGACGGACCGGAAGGCCTCGTGGTCCTCGTTGTAGACGGTGCGCTTCATGGCACGTACCTGCTCGCTCTTGGGTGACGGGTGAGGAAGAGGACCCCGTCGGCGCCTGTGGCCGCCGACGGGGTGGTTCGGCGCGGGGCGCGGGTCAGCGCGATCCGCCGTCGACGGTCACGACCTGGGCGCTGATGTAGTTGGCCTCCTGCGTGCACAGCAGGTAGATCGCGCCGGCGGCCTCCTCCGGGGTGCCCGGGCGGCCGAAGGGGTTGGTGCGCTTGACGGCCTCGGCGATCTGGGGGGCGACGCCGACCTTGATGCGGCGGCCCTCGATCTCGACGAACGTGTCGTCCGCGGCGGTGGCCTCGGTCATGCGGGTCAGGATGAAGCCGTAGGCGACCGCGTTGACGTTGACCTTGTAGCGGCCCCACTCCTTGGCCATGGTCTTGGTCAGGCCTATGACACCGGCCTTGGCGGAGGAGTAGTTGGCCTGGCCCGGGTTGCCGTACTGGCCGGAGACGGAGGAGACGTTGACGACCTTGCGGTGGTACGAGGTCGGGTTGGCCTTGATGTACGGCTGGGCGGCGCGCAGGATCCGGAACGGGGCCTTGAGGTGGACGTCGAGGATCGCGTCCCACTGTTCGTCGGTCATCTTCTGGATGACGGTGTCCCAGGTGTAGCCGGCGTTGTTCACGATGATGTCCAGCCCGCCGAAGGAGTCGACGGCGGCGTTGACGAAGCGCTCGGCGAAGTCGTCGTCGACGACGGAGCCGACGCAGGCGACGGCACGGCCGCCGGCGGCCACGATGTCCGCGACGGTCTCCTCGGCGGGCTCCTTGTCCAGGTCGTTGATGACGACCGCCGCGCCTTCGCGGGCGAGCTTGAGCGCGACCTCGCGGCCGATGCCGCGGCCCGAGCCGGAGACGATGGCGACCTTGCCGTCCAGGGTTCCCATGATGCGTGATGTCCTTGCTGTGAGGGCCGGTTGGCCCGGGGGTCAGTCGGCCCGGGGGTCAGTTGCAGGAGACGACGGCGGAGCCCTGGAGGGTCACCGTGCCGTCGGGGAGCGTGACCGTGAGGTCCAGGTGCGCGAGGCCGTCCTCGACCTTGGTCACGGTGCCGGTGCACGTCGGCGTCGTGTTGACCGGCGTGATGGCCGAGAAACGCACCTGGTAGCCGCGCAGCCGCCGCTGCGGCACCCAGTCGGTGAGCAGGCGGCCGAGGTAGGCCATCGAGAGCATGCCGTGGGCGAAGACGTCGGGGATGCCGACGGCGTGGCAGGCGTCGGTGTCGATGTGGACCGGGTTGTGGTCACCCGAGGCGCCCGCGTAGAGGGCGAGCGCGGTCCGGGTGATCTTCGGGCACACCAGCGTGAGGCTGTCGCCCGCGAAGAGGGTCTTCGACGTGGTCACGTGGCCGCCTTCGGGTCGTGTACGACGGTCGTACTGGCAAGCTCGGCGCGTACGACGGTCGTGCTGGTGAGCGTGGCGACGGGCTCCCCGTCACGGGTGACGTGGGTGGCGCGGACGATGAACTCCAGCGCCCCGCCCTTCTTGCTGTAGACGTCCGTCACCTCGGTCTCGAACGTCAGCGTGTCGCCCGCGTAGGCCTGTGCGTGGTACTCGAAGGTCTGGCCGCCGTGCAGGATGGTGCGGAGGTCGATGCCGAGATCGGCGAGGAAGCGGCCTCGGTTCGGGTTGTCCATCTCCAGGCAGAAGTAGAAGGTGGGCGGGACCGGCAGGTCGCGGTGCCCGGCGGCCCCGGCCGCGTCGGGGTCCGTGTAGAGGGGGTCCTGCTGGCCGGTGGCCTGGGCGAAGAAGCGCAGGCGGCCGCGTTCCACCTCGACGGAGTGCGGCGCGGTCCGGCTGCCGATGATGCCGGTGTCGACGGGCACGGGGATCAGCCGACCTTCTCGAACAGGGTGACGACGCCGGCGGTGCCCAGGCCGAGGTTGTGCTGGAGGCCGAGCGTCGCGCCCTCGACCTGGCGGGGTCCGGCCTCGCCACGCAGTTGCCAGGTGATCTCGGCGGTCTGGGCGAGACCGGTGGCCCCCAGCGGGTGGCCCTTGGAGAGCAGGCCGCCGGAGGGGTTGGTGACGACCCGTCCGCCGTAGGTGTTGTCGCCGTCGAGGATGAACTTCTCGGCGCCGCCTTCCTCGCAGAGGCCGAGGCCCTCGTAGGTGAGCACCTCGTTGACGGTGAAGCAGTCGTGCAGCTCCACGACCTTGATGTCGCGCGGGTCCACGCCGGCCTTCTCGTACACCTCGCGGGCGGCGGCGCGCGTGACGTCCGAGCCGACCAGGGACATGGCGCTCCGCTTGTCGAAGAGGTCCGCCGCGTCGGACTGGAGCGTCTGGGCGGCGATGGCGACCTTGGGGTCGAGGCCGTGGGCGCGCGCGTAGTCCTCGGAACAGACGATCGCCGCGGCGGCGCCGCAGGTGGGCGGGCAGCACTGGAGGCGGGTGAGCGGGCCCGCGACGACCGGGCCCGCGAGCACGTCGTCCAGGGTGATCGGGTCGCGGAAGACGGCATAGGGGTTGTTCGCGGCGTGCGTACGGGCCTTGACCGAGACCTGGGCGAAGGTCTCCGCGGCCATGCCGTACTTGGCCATGTACTCGACACCGGCGGCGGCGAAGTACTGCGGGGTCATCGGAAGGCCCGGGTCGACGTCGTAGACGTTCTTCAGCGCGGAGATGAAGTCCGTCAGCGGCAGCGGTCGGTCCTGCCACTTGGCGCTGAGCGCGCCCGGCGGCATCTGTTCGAAGCCGACGGCCAGCGCGCAGTCGACGGCGCCGCTCTCGACGGCCTGCCGGGCGAGCCACAGGGCGGAGGAACCGGAGGCGCAGTTGTTGTTGACGTTGATCACCGGCACGCGGGTCTTGCCGAAGCGGTAGACCACGCGCTGGCCGCAGGTCGAGTCGCCGTACACGTAGCCCGCGTAGACCTGCTGGATCCTCTCGTAAGCCAGCCCGGCGTCGTCGAGGACGGCGCGTACGGCTCCCGCGCCGAGCTCGTCGTACGTCTTCGCGGCACTCGGCTTGGCGAACGGGACCATCCCGACCCCCGCCACCAGCACTCTGCGACTCATCGAACCTCCAAAGATTGGTTAGCGCATCTTCACTTTTATGGGAGACAGGCCTTCTGTCAAGGGATTGATCGCTCACAGTGGAGGTTTGCGACGTCAAGCACATCGGGCAAGGGCAGGCCGGCACCACCACTGAAGGGCGCCACCGGTCGCCACGGCACGGGAGATCCACTCGGATGGCGAGACGGCTCAGCGCCCGCAGGCATTCACGGTGCCGGTACCGCCATGACGTCGGAGCCCGTGTCGTAATCGCGCCCACGGGGCCCCAGGCACGCACGGATCGGGGACATGGAGGCTATGGGCGTCTCGGAATGGGTCCGCCATTCGAGTGACCCTTGTCCAGTAAGTAACTGTTCGTCACCTAGTATCCCGTCTCGTGATCGAATGGCAGAACGAGAGGGCGGCCGACGTGGTCGTCCTCGGCGCCGGACCGGCCGGGCTGGTGCTCGGCAACCTTCTTCAGGACAGCGGGATCGACTGCGTCATCCTCGAACGTGCCGAGCGCTCACACCTCAGGACGCGGGCCCGCGCCGGGTTCTTGGCCGCCGGCACCGTACGGATCCTTGAGCGGCACGGGCTGGCCGATGGACTGCGCAGGCGCGGACAGGCCCACAGCACCTGCGAGTTCCGTACCGCGGACGGCCGGTTCCGGCTGGACTACAGCGGGCTCGGGCGCGGTGAGTCGCACACCGTCTATCCCCAACAGGAGCTGGTCACCGACCTGTTGGCGCGGTTCCTGGACCGCGGCGGACGTATCGAGTTCGGCACCGAGGCGCTGGCCGTCCTCGACCCCGACACCGGTCGGCCCTCGGTGACCGTGTGCGAGGCGGACGGACGGCCCGGCCTCCTGCGGGCGCGATATGTGGCCGGGTGCGACGGGCGGCGGGGCGCGGCGCGGCGATCGCTGCCGGCCGGTTCCGTGCGCCGGCACCACCGCGACCACGGCGTGACCTGGCTCGGGCTGCTCGCCGAGGCGCCACCCAGCCTCGACGCCGTCGGATACGCCGTGCACGAGCGTGGTTTCGCCGGGCACATGGCCCGTACGAGCGAGATCACCCGCTACTACTTGCAGTGTGAGCGCGGCACTCCGGCCGCCGCCTGGTCCGAGGACCGGATCTGGGACGAGCTGGATCTGCGGATGCGAGCGAAGGAGTACGGCCCGCTGCGTCGCGGCAGCGTCGTACAGCGAGACATCGTCGATCTTGAGTCCGACGTGCTCGAACCACTGCGCCACGGTTCGCTGTTCCTGGTGGGCGACGCCGCCGGCCTCATCAGCCCGTCCGCCGCGAAGGGCGCCAATCTCGCGGTCCTGGAGGCGGAGATCCTCGCCCGCGCCCTCGTCGACGACCTCCTCCACGCGGACGCCGAGGGGCTCGACGCCTACTCCGCGCGATGCCTGGAGTACATCTGGCGGGCGCAGGAGTTCTCGCACTGGATGATCGAACTGCTGCACGGCCCCTCTGGTTCGGACGGCGAGTCGTTGTTCCACAACTCCCTCCGCCGCTCCCGCCTCACCTCGCTGCGCACCTCACGCACCCGGCAGGACTGGTTCGCCGAGCACTACGTCGGCCTCTGAGGTCCCCTCCTCCTCCCGCCAACCTCCCCGTAGCCCTCCCCCTCCCACCAACCTGCCCATAGCCCTCCCCGTCACCCGGACACCGGAATGAGGATCCCCCCGTAATGATTGCGACGTTGTCGGGCGACACGTCCCGCCTGCGCACGACGGTCGACTTCGTCAAGGAGCAGGACACGGCCACGCTGCTGCCACGCCTGCTGCCCGGGCTCGACGGCCCTGAGCTGCGGGCGCTGACGGAGCACTGCCGCTTCTCCCACGCCGCGCTCCTCGTCTTCCCCGCGGACGAGGCCGAGTTGAGCGCAATGCTGACCGACTGCGGCCTCGTCGCCGTCGCCCCGCCGCGGCCGAGTGTCGTCGTACGTGAGCGGCTGGCCGCGCGGCATCGGCGGCCGGCCGCGGAACTGGACGTCGGTATCCTGCGCCCGCCTGTGGTCGGCGCGGACGGGGCACATCGGATGGTCGAGGTGTTCGCGCTGACCGTGCCCGCCGGATCCGGCCTGGACGCGATCGCCGCGCACGAGCGACGGCAACAGCACGAAGCGCACGTCGCCTTCGAGGTCGCGGCGCCCGACCCGCTGGTGCTGCGTGGCCTGTGCGCGTCCTTCGCGCGCTACGGCGCCGCCCCCGACGGAGGCGGCTACAACCCGCACGAGAACGGCACCGTCTTCTACTTCGAGGCGCCGCCCGAGACCAAGGCCGGGTACCGACGCGTGGAGTTGTACGTTCCCGGCGACCACCGCGACGAGCTCGCCGCCCATCTCGCCGAGCACCGTGCCCGACAGCCCGCCGAAACGCTACTGCGCCTGCTGACCGGGGCGTGGACGACACAGGCACTGGCCGTGTTCGCCGAGCTTCGGGTGCCGGACGCCATGGACACCGAGCGCGGGGCCGATGTCGAGGTGCTGGCGCGGGAGGTCGGCGCCGAGGCACCGAATCTGGCGACACTGCTGCGCTATGTCGCGATGCTGGGAGCGGTGACGGAGTGCCGGGACGGCTATCGGCTCACCGAGTTGGGCGCGCTGCTGCGCTCGAACACCCCGGGATCGCTGAAGCCGCTGGCGCTGATGTACGGCGGCCCGTTCTACCAGTCCTTCGCCGGGCTCGGGCACACCGTGCGCACCGGGCAGGTCGCCTTCGACTTCCTCTTCGGTGAGAACCACTTCGACCACTTCGCGCGTGACCCCGAACTCGCGGAGCTGTTCGACCAGTCCATGGCCGCCGGGTCCGCCATGTTCGACCCGGTCCCCGCCCATCCGGTGCTCACCGCCGCGGCCGAGACGTCCGCCGGGGCCACGGTGGTCGACGTCGCGGGCGGCAACGGAGAACTACTCGGCCGCATCCTCGCCGCGCACCCGCGGCTGAACGGTGTCCTGCTGGAGCGCCCGCACGCCGTCGAAGCCGCCCGGCGCCGGCTCGCGGAAGCAGGTCACGGCACGCGATGCGCCTTCGTGGCGGGCGACTTCGCGGACGTACCCGCGAACGGTGACGTCTACGTCCTGTCCCGCGTCCTGCACGACTGGGACGACGAACGCTGCCGCGAGATCCTGCGCCACTGTGCCGACGCGATGCAGGACCACGCCGACCTGCTCGTCGTCGAACGGGTACTGCCCGCCGACGGCTCGGTCTCGCTGGCCACCGCCTGGGACCTCCACATGATGTGCAACGTCGGTGGCCGCGAACGCCGTGCCGCCCACTACGACCGGCTGTTCGCCGACGCCGGTCTCACCCTGGTGAACCAGTCACCGCTGCCCCTGGACGGTCACGTCCTTCACGTCCGGAAGGCGCCGGGGCCCCGGCCGGCCACTGAGTGACCCTCTCGTGATCCGCTGCGTGGCCGGCGACGACGTGACGGCGGTTGTCGTGGACCGGTGGGGAGAAGTGCGCGTCTTCACACCTGCCCCGCCGGCCGGCAACACGGCCGGGCGCGGTGGCTGACAGCAGCCCCTCGGCCCTCGGCAGGCAGTAGGGTGGTGCGTGGGCCGTGACTGGCGCTGAGGTGGAGCACCACCGGGGAGCGGTCTGACGAATCGGTCGATGCCGTGCGCCTGGGCGAGTGGTCAATGACGCCTGGAGGCGACCATGTCCCAGTCACAGACAGCCCGGCCCATGGATGGTGTCGGCCCCGCCCGACGCATCGTCGAGGAGACATCGGGCAAGGCGGCGGAGCTGGCACGACGTACCGGTGCAACTCCTTGCCTGGCAACGGTACTTGTGGGTGAAGATCCGGCTTCGGTCACCTACGTTCGTATGAAGCGGGCCCGCTGCGCGAAGGCCGGCATCGAGTCCAGGCTGGTCAGCCTGCCGGCCACCACGACGACCGCCGAGCTCGTGGAGACTCTTCAGTCACTCTCGCGAGACGCCGGGGTGCACGGCATCCTGCTTCAGCACCCCTGCGGCCCTCACATCGACGAGCGGGCAGCGTTCGAGGCCATCGCTCCGGAGAAGGACGTCGACGGGGTCACGATGAGTTCCTTCGCGGCGATGAGCTTCGGACTGCCCGGTTTCGCGTCGTGCACCCCGGGCGGGATCATGCGGCTCCTGGACGAGTACGACGTCGACCTGACGGGCCGGCACGCCGTTGTCGTGGGCCGCAGCGCGATCCTCGGCAAGCCCGTCGGAATGCTCTTGCTCGCCCGGGACGCCACCGTCACCTACTGCCACTCCCGCACGACCGATCTGGCCGCGGCCGTACGGGAGGCGGACATCGTCGTGGCGGCCGTGGGACGGCCCCGGCTCGTCCGGGGCGAAGACATCAAGCCGGGGGCCGTCGTGATCGACGCCGGATACAACCCGGGCAACGTCGGCGACGTCGACTTCGACACCGCCCGCACCCGCGCCCGCCTGATCACGCCGGTCCCCGGTGGGGTCGGGCCCATGACCATCGCGGTCCTGCTGGCTCAGACGGTCGAGGCGGCAGCCGTCCAGCTCGGGGCCGCCGTCCGGTGAGTGCGGACGATCCGTCGTACGCCACGCGCGACTACGACGAGGGGCGGCTGGTGGAGTGACCGCCTGTCACCCGCACCGCGTGCCGTGACCGGAAGCACCTGCCGGGGACCGAGAATCGGTCTCCGGCAGGCCCCGGAAAACGGAACGACCGCCTACGGATACCGGCGACTGGGCCCCACCCTGGCATCGCACACGAAAGCGGCCTGGTGCGCGGGGTGCTGGGTGATCGCGCTGGAGTGCACGTTCCCCTTCGTCCTCATGGGTGTCCCGCGGGTGACCTACGTGGTACTGGCCCTCGCGCTCTCGCTGCATCTCGGAGCCCTGGTGTTCATGCGACTGAACACCTTCATCCGGGCATTCGCCGCAACGTATCCGAGCATCGTCTTCTGCACGCTCCGGTAGGTCCGGTCCGCGTGCCGGCGCCTCAGCCCCATTTGAACCGTTCCTTGGAGAAGCTTTCGGCACCGCGGACACAGGGTTCGTTGACCGACATGAAGCCGCGCTCCAACTCCCGTGCCACCAGAGCCACCCTGGGTGGCCGGCCCGGGGCTTCGGCGGGTTCGCTGCGGGGCCGGGTCAGGCGGACACCTCGGCGCGCGTACGGTCCTCGGTCTCCGGGCGTACGACCCGTCGGCGCCTCGACGGCAGGCCCACCGTCGGGTTGGCGACGCCCCAGGCCGCGCCCTTGCAGATCAGCTCCTTGTAGAGGGCGGCAGTTCGGCCCGTCAGGGCGCGGTCGACGGCTCGGTCGTCGGCGGTGACGAACTGGATGAGACCCTCGTTGCGGCCGAGGGAGACGCACTGCTGGAAGTAGCGGATGGAGACCTGCGGGACCTTGGTGCCGGCGAGGCGGGCGGCGATGGCGTCGGCGGCCTGCCAGGCCATGGGAACGCCCGAGGCGCAGGACATGCGCAGGGGCTTGCCCTGGGGGCCGATCGCCAGCGCGGCGTCGCCGACGGCGTACACGTCGGGGTGGGAGACCGAGCGCATCGTGGAGTCGACCACGATCCGGCCGTGCTGGGTGGTCTCCAGGGTGGCGGCGCCGGCGATGGGGTGGACGGCGAAGCCCGCGGTCCAGACAGTGACTGCGGCGGGGATGTTCGGGCCGTCGGCTGTGGTCACGCCGTCCGCCGTCACCGCGGTGACCGTCACATGCTCGTGGACCTCGATGCCGAGCCGGCCGGTCACCTTCCGCAGGTGGGCGCGGCCCTTGGCCGAGAGCCAGTCGCCGAGGGCGCCATGCGCGGCCAGGGCGACATCGAGGTCGGGGCGGGCCTCGGCGATCTCGGTCGCGGCCTCCACGCCGGTCAGCCCGCCGCCCACGACGACCACGGGCCTGCCCGCGTCCAGGGCGGCGAGGCGCTCGCGCAGGCGGCGGGCGCCCTGACGGCCGGCGACCTCGTCGGCGTGCTCGGCGGCGCCGGGGACGTCCCCGCCGTTCCAGCCGCTGCCGAGGGCGTAGACCAGGGTGTCGTAGGCGAGGTCGGCGGGGCCGTCCGCGCCGGTGACGGAGACGGTCCTGCGGTCCGCGTCGACGGCGGTGACCTTCGCGAGCTTCAGCTCCACGCCCGTACCGGCGAACATCTCGCGGAACGGCCGGGGCTTGAGGTCCTGACCCGTGGCGAGCTGGTGCAGCCGGACGCGCTCGATGAAGTCGGGCTCGGGGTTGACGAGGGTGATGCTGACGTCCTCGCTGTGGAGCCGCTTGGCGAGGCGGCCGGCGGCGGTGGCTCCGGTGTAGCCGGCGCCGAGGACGACGATGCGGTGCTGCATGTCCGTGCTCCTGTCTGGGCGGGTCCGCCGTTGTCCGGCGTGGTGTCGCCCCTTGAACCGGGCAGCCCGGCGTTTCCTGACAGGATCGGAATGTGGCCTGCGTCACATCGGACGGGAGGGTGTCAGAGGGTGCAGATCGGACCCTCCCGGTGGTCCGCGGCGGCCCACTGCTCGGTCGCGCGGACGAGTTTGTCGGGGTTGACCTGGCTGCGGACCGCCACGATGCCCTCCTTGGTGACCTCCAGGCAGCTGATCCCGACGACCCTGCCGTCCACGACCGCGACGAAGGCGGGCCCGCCGTTGGCGATGGCGGCGTACATCCCGGCCGCGCCGCCGACGTACTTCCGCTTGGCCTCGCTCGGCTTGAACAGGCCGCGCAGGAAGGTGGCGACCGCGCGCGCCCCCTCGAAGGCCTTCGCGCGGGCCGGGATCTTGCCGCCGCCGTCGCCGACCGCGACGGCGTCCTGGGTGAGCAGACGGATCAGGGGCTCGGTACGGCCGCTGGTCGCCGCCTCCAGGAACTCCTCGACGATCCGCCGGGCGGCGGCCTCGTCGACGTCGGTGCGCGCCCTGCCTGCGGCGACGTGCTTCTTGGCCCGGTGGTAGATCTGCTGGCCGGCCGCCTCCGTGATGTCCAGGATCTCGGCGATCTCCCGGTGCGGGTAGTCGAATGCCTCCCGCAGGACGTACACCGCCCGCTCCTTGGGCGACAGTCGCTCCAGCAGGACGAGGACGGCGTACGAGACCGACTCGCGCTGTTCGGCGGTGTCGGCGGGGCCGAGCATCGCGTCCCCGGCGAGCAGCGGCTCGGGGAGCCACTGGCCCACGTACGTCTCGCGCCGCGCGCGGGCCGAGGTGAGCTGGTTGAGGCAGAGGTTGGTGAGGACCCTGGTCAGCCAGGCCTCGGGCACATCGATCCGGCCGATGTCGGCCGCCTGCCAGCGCAGGTACGTCTCCTGCACGGCGTCCTCCGCCTCGCCCGCCGAGCCGAGCAGCCGGTAGGCGATGGCCGCCAGCCGGGACCTTGCGGCTTCGAACCGGTCCACGTCGCTCGTGATCAGGGCCATGCCTGTGATCCTAGGCGCACCCCGCACCGGAACGGAGGGCGAGGCGGCCCCGCGCCCGGCGACGGCGCGGCCCCGGGTCTGTGACCTGGGGCCGCGTCCCATGACGGGGTGGGGCGGGGCCGCGTCGGAACGCGGCCCCGTCGGTGGCGGGTGAGGCGCTGGGCAGTGGTCGGGAGGCTGGTCAGGACTGGGTGAGGAAGGTCAGCGGTCCTGGGCGAGGGCGTACAGCTCGCCCAGGAGGCTTCCCTCGGTGGCGACGAGGGCGTCGAAGGTGCCCTCCTCGCGGATGCGTCCTCGATCGAGGACGATGACGCGGTCGGCCATCCTCACGTTGTCCAAGCGGTGCGTGACGACCACGGTGATCCGGTCCGAAGCCGTTTCGCGAAGCTCGCGGAAGATCAGATGCTCGCCGCGGGCGTCCATCTCGCTGGTCGGCTCGTCCAGGACGAGCACGGCCGGCTCCCGGTACATCGCCCGAGCGCACGCCAGACGCTGCCACTGGCCGCCTGACAATTCGTGCCCGCCCCACACCGAGCGGGCCAGCAGGGTGTCCAGCCGGTCCGGGAGCCCCTGGAGTGCCTCGGTCATGCCGACACGATCCGCGGCGTCCCAGACGCGTTCGTCGCCGTGTTCGCGGGGCTGGCCGAGGGTGATGTTCTCCCGGACGCGCAGCGGCCAGTGCCCGTTCTTCTGGGGAACGAGACCGACGTGCCGCCAGGCCGATTCGGCGTCGGTGGTGGCGAGGTCGGTGTCGTCCCAGCGGACGGTTCCGCCGGTGGGCACGGTCAGGCCGGTGAGAAGGCGGATCAGGGTCGATTTGCCGGCTCCGTTCTCGCCGACCAGGGCGACGACCTCGCCGCGGTTGAGGGTGAGGGTGATCGGGTGCAGGGCGGGGGTGTCCTTGCCCGGATAGGTGAACTCGGCGTCGCACAGGCGGACCTGGTGCGGCGCCTTGGCCTGGGTGGTGCCGCGGGCGGTGGCCATGGAGCGGACTTCTTCGACGAAGATGTAGTAGTCGCTGAGGTAGAGGCCGTGGTGGAACATCACCGCGCCGTACCGCACGATCGAGTTGAGGGCGCGGCCGGCTGTCTGCGAGGCGACGATGGCGGTGCCGGCGATCGCCGTGGACATCGCTCCGGAGAGGGCGAGAACGGCCAGGGCCACCCACATGCCGAGCGTGAACAGGCCTGCCAGGGAGGCCGCGAGGAGCGTCACGAGCAAGTACGGGCGCGCGCCCTCGAGTTCGCGTCCTTCGACCCGGTCGCACATCGCCCGGTACCAGGAGTGCAGGTAGGGGCGCATGGTGTTGGCGCGCAGTTCGTCGGCCAGCTCGGAGGTGGTGAGCCACCAGCGCATCATGCCGCGCACGTTGCGGGCCGAGAGGGTGCGGTCGTGGACGCGGTAGTCGATGCGCGCGGCGATCACTCCGCCCAGTCCTCTGGGAATGACCGACAGCAGCAGTACGCCCAGGAGCAGGGGGTGGAGTGAGGTGAGGACGGTCGCGGCGGACACCAGCTGGACGAACCCGTTGGTGAGTGTCTTGGCGTCGTCAGCGAGGTCGACCGCGCGCAGGGCGCCGATCTCCGCGGCCTGGCTGCGGTCGGTGAACCCTTCGGTGTCATAGGCGGACAGCTCGGCCTTCATGTGGAGGTCGACCAGGGTGAGATCGGCGGCGGAGGCGATCTTCGGGTTCAGGCGGCGGGTGGCCCAGTCGGCGAGGATCCACATCCCGGCGCCCACGGCCATCGCGAGGACCGCGACGCTCAGCGCCGGCCATGCCTGCCGGAGTCCGGAGCGGGCGTCGGAGGTGGCGAGGTGGGGCAACGCCTTGGAGACCGCGGTGAGCATGACGGCGGTGCCGAGGCCGGACAGCACCTGGCACAGGAGGATCGTGATCGTCATGCGCCGGTCGACGGACCAGGCCAGCCGGGCCGACTGGGCGAGCGCCATCGGGATCCGGCGGGCCATCTCCCACAGGGTGGCGTCGTCCATGGCCCGGCGGTGTTTGCGCCCGTTGTAGTCGAGCTCGGGGGGAGCGGAGGGCTGTGGACCCGCCGAGCGTGCGGCGGGGACGGGTGGTGTGTCCCCGGCCGCGGACGGGATCCGCGGGAACGCCGGTGCCGGCCGCCTGAGGGTGATACGGAGCCGCTTCACGCGAACACCCCCGTCATCAGCCGGTGCAGGGTGCGGCGCCCGCGCGCGGCGGCGTACGAATCCTCGTGCGCCTCGGGGTCGCGCGCCTCGGCGTCACGCGTATCGGCGTCACGCGTATCGGCGTCACGCACGTTGGTGTCGTGCGTCGCGCCCCGGGTGAGGGCGAGGGCGCGCACCGCGTCCAGGCCGGCAAGGCACTTCAGCACACGGAGCTCCTGCGGTGTCAGTTCGCGTCCGTATCCGCTGAGGCAGGCGGTGCGCAGACGTGGTCTGTCGGCCCACACTCCGCAGGCCAGAGCGACGAAGTCCTGGACGACGGGGGCGAATCGGGACCGCGCGAAGTCGATCCAGGCCGCGTGCCCCGACCAGAGCAGGTTCCTCGGCCGGGCGTCGCCGTGGATGAACCCGAGGGGCAGCGGTCCCGCCCAGCGCAGCTGATCGGCCAGGTGTCGTACGAGCCTGTGCTCCGCCTCGGTCAGCCGGTCCCCGGCCTCTTCCAGGTGCCTGTCCACGTCGTACGCCGCGACGTGCAGCGCGCCTTCGGCCTCGGCACGCCAGTGGCCGGTGAGGTCGCCGGCGGTGTGAAGCCGGGCCAGGAGCAGACCGCCCTGCCGGTGAGCCTCGTACTCCTCGGCGGCCGTGAGGGGGAGTTCCTCGGCCGGGCGGCCGGGCACGGCGGTCGTCAGCAGCGCCAGGTGCTCGGCGCTGGACGCGCGGAGCTGCGGTGCCCGGCCGGCTCCGAGCGCGGGCACGGCGTGCCGCAGGGCGAACGTCTCCCGCTCGTATATCCGCGCCGTGGCGGAGACCTTCAGGTAGAACCGGCAGCCGTCGGCGCGCACGAGCTCCCACACGCGGGAGTTCTCCCGCGTGTGGGAGGCGTCCCGGGCTTCGGCGACGCCCGCGATCTCTCGTTCGGCCCAGCGTCGCAGAGCCGTGGGAAGTGTCTTCGCGTCGCTCATGCCCCCCACCTCGGTGACGGTCGTGATGCGGATGCGAACGGGGCGCGGCGCGCGTCCGCGGGGCGCCGGAGCGCTACGGGCAGGACGGACAGGGCGGGAGGATTTTCGAACGCGGGGTGAACGGCGGGAAGGGGGCGTACGGGATTCACGGTCTTCTCCTCGGTAGGCATCGGGTGGAGCACCCCGGACAACGCGGCTGATCACGGGGCCGATACGGGGTGGACCGGGCGACGCGTCGAGCACAGGTTCGAGGTTCGGTGCGGTGGGCAAGTGCGGTCGGCGCCGCTGCCCGTTCGATTCACTCGGCCAGGCGACAGCGGCGAAGGCGTGACCCGAGCGGGGGATTGCGTGAGGGCGTCGAGAGCACCGGTCTCCTCGGTGGGGCGTGATGGGGCTGCGGGAGGGAACCCTCGGCCACGCCACTGACAATCCGGCGGGTACGGTGCCGCGATCCGGACAATCCGAGGGGCCTGTCCGGAGACGTCAACGAACCTCGGGCTGGCGGGCTGGCCTGGGACGGTGCCGGGAGAAAGGATTCTCGAACCGGCCGCCGGATCCCCGGGGTTGAGCGGTCGGCGAGATGGCTTGAACTGCCCGGCGCGAGGTGCGGGCGGAGCCGGATTCCGGGGTGGCGGACCGTGACCGGGCAGCGGGGCGGCTAACGTCAGCACCTTCGACACCGGCCGCCGGGGCCCCTCGGGCTCTCCGACGGTCCGGTCCGTGTCCTCGGCGCGCTCGGCGCTCTCGAGGTGGCCCGCGCTCTCAGCGTGGTGGTGGGGAAGGCCTGGTCACGCGTGCCGCGAGGTGGTCGTCGGGCGGGAGCCCGTTGCGAGCCGGGGCGCCGTCATGAGTTGGGGCCGCCGCGAGTCGGGGGGCCACCGCGAGTAGGGGGCCACCGTGAGTTGGGGCTCGGCCGCGGGGCCGGGTGCCACGCCCGTACCCCGCGCATCCTTCCGCGGTCCGACGCGCATGCCCCGTAACCCTCGGCTTCCTCCCCCTCCTGGAAGAGGGGAAGGGAGCCAGTGAGCTCTTTCAGCGTTGCCGCTCCAGGGTGAGGACCGCAGCCGCGATTGACGACATTCGATTTGGGCTGCAGCACGCGTGATGGAAGATCCGCCAAGACCTCAGGCGGGCCACGCCTCGCTCGACCGGTGCCCGTGTTGCGTGCAGCGCGCGGTTGACGGTGCGCTGGGTCGGTGACAGGTCACGACCGGGTGGGTGTCTGACCGGTGTCGTCACCCAGGGGCCGGCTCCAAGGTAGGCGCGGTCGGCGAGGATCGGGACGCCCTGGCGTTCGCAGATCCGAATGATCCGGTGGGTGCGGGCCGCGGTCAGGTCGTGGGTCCGGCCTGGCAGGGCGGGCGTTTGCGCAGGTACACCTAGGCGACCAGCGCGCGCTGGTGCGGTGGGAGCTTGCAGCGGCGGTCACCCTCACGGGTGACGATGAGCATGGTGACCCACTCGACCAGCGCGTGCGGCAGGTCGAGTGCGGCAGAGTGGGGAACCAACGAGGCTCCTGCGCCGACGGGTTGGGACTTCGAACACCTCCCCCAACGGCACAGGAGCTTCGTGCGTTGCGGGTCCCGCCGCCGTGAGGCGAACGGCTTGTCACACACCCTGACGCGGCGGCACTTCTGCCACCGACGGCGGAGGGTGTGTGACAGGCCCGGCAGCTCATTGGATCAGGTCGGTGTGCGGATGCTCGGGGGAGGTCGGGCAGATGTAGATCTGCATGTTGTCGGTGCTGCCGACTTCGACCTTGGTCGGCTGCGAGGGGGACTGGTCACAGCAGCTACCGACGGTGTTGGCGGCGTAGGCGGCGGCCTGTTCTTCGCAAGGCGCCCAGCTGTGTCCCTCACCGCCGTCCCATTCGAATGAGGCGATGGTCAGCAGCGGGACCATCCGCACATCACAGACAGCGCAGTATCGGGGGTTGGAATCGGTGCGGCCCCACGGAGGCCAGCCGCCGACCTTCCATCCGGGCGCGTCTGCCAGATGGGGGTTATAGAAGTCGGGCGGATATTCTGCGTAGGAGCTGTCCACGTCGGCGCCAGCTGCCTGCCATCTGCTCCAGTCCTCCACCATCCGCAGCATCTGCGGGCTCAGATCCAGGCTGTTGGGGTATTCGGTGATCGCTTCTGGTGCCAGCACGCACGGCTCCGGCAGATAGCCCCAATGGTTCACCTCGTACGGTTCGGGCGGTGTGGCGAGGATGTCGACGACCGCGGCGGCGGACCGCCAGAACAGTGCGGTCGACGGCTTGTGATCCGGATCGTGGTCGTAGGGGCACCACAGAACCTGGAGCAGATCGGCCTGTCCGGGCGGCCGCAACAGGGGTATGTCGCGCAGATACAGCTGGGCCACGGGCAGCATGGGGACTGGGCAGTCCGCGGGCGGCGGACCGGCGGCGAATCGCTCCGCGAGCCTCGCGGCGTTCCGCTTCTTGACCGCCGCCTCCTCGGGCGTTGTCCCACGGCCACCGTGATCACCGTGCTGCCGGGCCTGCATGCGTCTCATGAGCCGCACGTCGGCTGGCGACTGGCGAAACCCGCTGTCCACGTGCAGGTGCGAGGCTTCGCAGTGCGGCCACGGCTCCTCAGCCGACCACAGCAACGGCCCTCCGACCGAGCTCTCCCCGACCGAAGGCGACCCGGGACGAGGGTGCAGCCGAATCGCAGGACGCGCCAACGGCGCCAGCTCGGGAAAGACTGCGGTCACGTCCACGGGCCGCGGCGGAGTAGTACGTACGAAAACCATGCCGGTGATCCTGTCACCAGCCACTGACAACCCCTGGCCGCCTCAACCAGCTTCGGTGACAACGGTGTTCAGCTGGTCAAGTCCAACGCATGCAGCCCCGGCCACAGCGACAGCAAGCCCGCCTATGTGACAACCAGCGTGCTTCGGCCCAGCCATCAGTCGATCAGCGGCCACTCTGAAAAGGCTCCCTACGCTTTCCTGCGGGATGGGGTGAGCCCTTCGTATGGTTGACCCGCCCAGGGGCGCCGGGTGTGGTTCAAAAGGCTCTGCCGCTTGTG